>DASSFK010000303.1:0-5491 GCA_035694565.1 Sphingomicrobium sp. | reverse complement strand
GTCGAGCTCGGTGCGAGCGACTATGGCGTGAACGCCTATCTGTCAGGCACCGACTCCATCATCCTCGGGATCACTCAGCGCCCTGGGACCAATGCGCTCGAAGCCGCCGAAGGCGTGAAAGCGCAGCTCGCCGATGCGGCGAAGAGCTTTCCCAAGGGACTCGAGTACCGGATCATCTGGAACCCGACCGAATTCATCAGTGAATCGATGACGGCCGTGCAGGAAACGCTTCTCGAAGCGATGCTGCTCGTCGTCCTGGTGATCATCGTCTTCCTGCAGAGCTGGCGTGCGGCAATCATTCCGATCGTCGCCATCCCGGTGTCGCTGATCGGCTCCTTCGCGGTGCTGTTGGCGCTCGGATATTCGCTCAATACCCTGTCGATGTTCGGCCTGGTGCTCGCCATCGGAATCGTGGTCGACGACGCGATCGTGGTCGTCGAGAACGTCGAGCGAAACCTCGAACACGGAATGACTCCGCGCGAAGCAGCGCATCGTTCGATGGACGAAGTGTCGAGCGCTCTGGTCGCGATCGTCCTCGTGCTTTGCGCAGTGTTCGTGCCGGTCACGTTCCTCACCGGCATCACCGGCGAATTCTACCGCCAGTTCGCGGTTACGATCGCGGCATCGACGATCATCTCGCTGCTGCTCTCGCTGACCCTTTCGCCTGCTCTCGCGGCACGACTCCTGAAGCCGAAGAGCGATCATCGCTCGGAAACCGGAGTCATGGGCTTCGTCCATCGCGCAGGCGACCGCTTCAATGGTGTCTTCGGCCGGCTCAGCGAATGGTACGGCAACTTCACCCGCCGAATCCTGCACGCCCCGAAGCGCGCGCTCATGATCTACACCGGCTTGGTTGCGCTGACCGTCGGACTCTTCGTCTACACACCTGCGGGCTTCATCCCGGCGCAGGACCAGGGCTATGCGCTGGCGGCGATCCAGCTTCCCCCCGGAAGTTCGATCGAGCGCACGGATGCGGTGCTCAAGAAGGCCGTCGCCAAGCTGCTCAAGGTGCCGGGCGTCGACCAGGCGGTGATGTTCTCCGGCTTCGACGGAGCATCGGGTACGCAGGCGTCGAACGCCGGTGCCGCCTATGTCACGTTCAAGCCGTTCGATGAGCGCGCTGGAACCGATCGCACCGAACAAAACATCGAGAACGACATGCGTGCCGCATTGGCCGACATGGACGAGGCGTTCGTGTTCGTGATCCCGCCGCCCGTCATTCAGGGCATCGGCAATGGCGGCGGTTATCGCATGATCGTGCAGGATCGTAGCGACAAGGGCTATCAGGCGCTCGAGCAGGCTGCCCAGCAGCTGATCGGCGAGGCGCACCAGGACCAGCATCTCGCCAACGTCTTCACGCTCTACAACACGGCAACTCCGCGGATCTGGGCGGACATCGACCGCGCCAAGGCCGACATGCTCGGAGTTCCTCCGGAGCGGGTGTTCGAGGCGTTGCAGGTCTATCTCGGCTCGGCCTACGTCAACGATTTCAATCTCCTTGGCCGCACCTATCGGGTGACCGCCCAGGCCGATGCCCAATATCGTGACGATCCCGCCGACATCGCCCAGCTGAAGACGCGCTCGAACAGTGGAGCAATGGTGCCGATCGGTTCGGTCGCGACCTTCCAGGACAAGACCGGCCCGTATCGCGTCACTCGCTACAACCTCTACCCAGCGGTCGAGGTCGACGGCGAGACCGCGCCCGGAACCTCGACTGGCCAGGCGATGAACATCATGGAAAAGCTGGCTGCAAAGCTGCCGTCCGGCTTCGCGACGGAATGGACGGGCATCGCCTATCAGCAGGAAGCGGCGGGCAATATCGCCATCCTGATCTTCGGTTTGTCGGTGGTGTTCGTGTTCCTCGTTCTTGCGGCGCAGTTCGAGAGCCTGTTGCTTCCCCTGTCCATCATCCTGATCGTTCCGATGACGTTGCTGGCCGCGATGACGGGCGTGAACCTGCGCGGACTGGACAACAACATCCTCACTCAGATCGGACTGATCGTGCTCATCGCGCTCGCGGCGAAAAATGCGATCCTGATCGTCGAGTTCGCGAAGCAGGCAGAGGAGCGCGGCCTTCATGCGATCGAGGCGGCGGTCGAGGCCGCCCGGTCGAGGCTTCGCCCAATTCTGATGACCAGCTTCGCATTCGTCCTCGGCACCTTGCCGCTGGTGATCGCGACCGGTCCGGGCTGGGAGCTTCGGCAGGCACTCGGCACTGCGGTCTTCTTCGGGATGATCGGGGTGACCGCGTTCGGACTGGTCTTCACTCCGGTCTTCTACGTCGCCTGTCGCACCCTCGGGGAACGCCTGGGTCGCCGGAACCGGCCTTCCGAGCAGCAGCCGATCCTGCTGCCCGCGGAATAAGGAAAGTCGACATGAAGAATGTGATGAGCATTGCCCTGGCGCTCGCCCTCGCGGCGTGCGCAAGCGGCCCGGACTATGCGCGGCCGGCAACCCCCTCCGCCGCGGCCGGGCCGTTTGTCGCGGCCAAGTCGCCGGCGGTCCAGCCGCTCGCTCCAGTGCCCGACAATTGGTGGCGGCTGTACGAGGACCCCGTCCTCGACGGGCTGATTGCGGACGCGCTGGCGCACAACACGGATGTCCGGGCCGCCGTCGCGCGGCTTGCCCGGGCTCGAGCTTCGCTGCGCGAAGTGAAGGTGGACCGCCTCCCGCAGGGTGGAATCAACGCATCCGCGACGCGCGGCCGCGAAACCGGTGAATCCGACGCGACGACCAGCTTCGACGCGGGCCTGGAGGTCGCCTACGAGGTCGACCTGTTCGGCCGAGTTCGTCGCGGTGTCGAAGCTGCTCGCGGCGATGTCGGTGCTGCGGAAGCCGATGCCGACGCCGTTCGCATTGCGATCGTCGCCGACACCGCCCGCGCCTATGCCGATGCGTCGAGCGCGGCCGAGCGGCTCCTCGTCGCAGAACACATCGTGGCGCTTCTCGACGAGTCGCTTCGACTCACCGAAAAGCAGGTCGAGATCGGCGAGACGACGCGGCTCGACACCGCGCGCATCGCCGCACTTCGCAACCAGCGACAGGCAGAGATTCCGGCCCTCGCCGCCGAGCGGGATTCCGCTTTGTTCCGGCTCGCGACGCTGACCGGGCGCGCACCTTCCGAACTTCCCTCAGCGGCCGGTGCGCGCGCAACTTCGTTGAACGTGAACCGGCCGATTCCGGTTGGCGATGGCGCGCAATTGCTGGCCCGACGTCCCGACGTGCGCGCAGCCGAGCGCCGGCTGGCGGCCTCGACCGCGAGGATCGGCATTGCGACTGCCGAACTCTA
The DNA here is from genome assembly GCA_035694565.1 of Sphingomicrobium sp. Taxonomy (GTDB): domain Bacteria; phylum Pseudomonadota; class Alphaproteobacteria; order Sphingomonadales; family Sphingomonadaceae; genus Sphingomicrobium. The sequence goes on along the minus strand of DASSFK010000303.1, from coordinate 2,202 downwards.
TCCGCAGATCACGCTGGGCGCGTCTCTCGGCGGCAGCGCTGGAAGCCTTGGCAATCTCTTCAGCAATCCCGTCGGCTTCCTGCTGGGGCCGCTGATCAGCTGGTCGTTCAGCGATCACGCTCGAGCGAGGGCGCGCGTCGAAGGCGCCGAGGCGAGCACCCAGGAAGCGCTCGCCCAATTCGATGGGACAATGCTCCGTTCGCTCGAGGAAACGGAAACCGCGCTCTCCGCCTACGCCAATGCTTTGCGTCGCCAGGAGGCACTCAAGGCCGCTCGGAACGAAGCAGAAGTCGCGGCGAAGATCGTCCGCGCCCAGCAACGCGAAGGGCAGGTCGATTCGCTTGCCCTTCTCGACGCGGAGCGCACCTTCGCGGAATCCGAGGCTGACCTCGCGGACATGAACGGCGAAGTCGCGGACGCGCAGATCAATCTCTTCCGCGCCCTTGGCGGAGGTTGGTCGGCCTAGGGTGCTCGAATATCGGACTTGGCGAGCGGCTGCCGTGAACGGTGCCGCGCCTTGGTCGGAGTCTCGTGGAAGCGACTGCGATACCAGGCGCTGAACGAAGCGAGCGTCGAATAGCCGAGCAAGTGAGCGACATCGGTCAGGCGAAGCCGCCGATTGGCGAAATGCTGGCTCACCTGCTGAACGCGGACCTTGTCCAAGAGGCCGCTGAAGCTGGCCTTCTCGCCATCGAGGCGTCGCTGAAGCGTCCGGATGTTCGTGCCAAGGGCATCGGCAACGCCCGCAATGCTCGCCCGGCCGGCGGGCATGAGCACCCGGATCGATTGCTCGACTTCCTCGGTCAGCGTCCGGTCGCCGGGGTCGATCATCGCCCGAACGAGCTGCCGGGCATGGCCTGCGAGCGCGACGTCTGCCCGGGGATTCTGGCGGGCCATGTCGCTCGAGCTGACGACGATTCCGTGGAAGTCCGCGCCGAACTGGAGCTGGCTGTCGAAGAAACGATCGTAAATCGACCGCTCGGACTGCGGCGGGCGCTCGTAGCTGAAGCAGACGCATTGCGGCCGCCAGCTGTCGCCCATCATCGTCCGGCAGATCCGGTAGAGCACGCCGAGGGCCATGTCGTTGACCTGGCGAGAAACGACCGGCGGATTCAGGGCGAAATGCTCCCTGAGGAAGACAATATCTTCGTGTCGCTCAACCTGCAGAGTGAGGTTGGAATTGATCCGGTGGCGGAATTCGCCGAGGACTTCGAAGGCCTCGCTCAGAGTTGGCTGATGGACGATCAACAGGCTGACCATTCCGAGGTCCGAAACCTGGCGATGTTCCGCCATTCGCAGCGCGAAAGTCTCGCATCCCGACGCCTCCGCGCTCGCTTCCAGAAGCCGGACCACCGAACGCGCGGGAACCACCTGCTCGGGATTGTTGAACATCGAGCGGGCGATGCCCGCTTTCCGCAACAGCGGAACGACATCCAGCCTTAGCTCCTCCGCGACGGCGAAGTAGCCGATCAGCGACGCGGCCCGAACTAGCTCCATTTCGCCCCCGAAATGTCACGACGTCGGCAGAAACTGTCGTGATTCGTGCAATTCTGCCTGCCTACTACTGATATTTCGGACGGGAATTTCAATCCGGAAAGTTCCCATGGCTAAAGCTGTTCGTTTCTACGAAGCGGGCGGGCCAGATGTGCTCCGCCTCGAAGATCTGCCGGTGGGCGAGCCGGGCGAGGGCGAAGTGCGCATTCGTCACTCCGCCGTCGGCCTGAACTTCGCCGATACCTATTTCCGCCAGGGCTATTATCCCGTCCCGCTTCCCAACGGGATGGGCGTGGAAGCCGCCGGCGTCATCGAAGCCGTCGGACGGTCGGTGGACGGCTTCGAGATCGGCGACCGCGTGACCTATACGGGAAGCCCGCTCGGCGCCTACTCGACCGAGCGGGTCATGCCGGTCGGCTCGCTGTTCAAGCTGCCCGAAGACATCGAGCTCGAGACCGCCGCCGCGATGACGATGCGCGGCCTCAGCGCCGCATACTGGCTGCTGAAGACCAATCCGCGGATGAAGGCCGGCGACACGATCCTGCTTCACGCTGCCGCGGGCGGCGTCGGCCTGATCGCCTCCCAGTGGGCCAAGCTGCTCGGCCTTCGCGTCATCGGAACGGTTTCGACCGACGAAAAGGCGGAGCTCGCCAGGCGGCACGGCTGCGACGAGATCATCTTCTATCGCCGCGAAGACGTACCCAGTCG
>DASSFK010000302.1:0-7117 GCA_035694565.1 Sphingomicrobium sp. | reverse complement strand
TCGGTGACTTCAGGCCGTTTTTCATCTTCAATGTCGCCGATGCAGCGATTAGCATTGGCGTCGTCATCCTGTTACTGCGCGCCTTCCTGGTCAAAGAGCGCCCCAAGGAGAATGCCGAACATGCGTAAGTTGGTCCCCCTTTTGGCCCTGTCCGCCCTGGCGCTCGGAGGGTGCGGCACTATTTTTGGCGGAAAGCCGAAAAGCCCCGATGAATTCCAGGTCGCCCGCAACGCCCCGCTGGTGATTCCGCCCGATTACACGCTGACCCCGCCTGTCGCCGGCACCGCCGCGCTGACTCCGCAGGACGCTCAGCAGCAGGCGATCGATGCCCTGTTCGGCGGCCCCGCTCCGCGCAGCCAGAGCGAGCTGAACCTGCTCGAGAAGGCCGGCCGCGACCGCGCTCTGGTGGGCGCCCGCTCGACGGCTTCGGACCCGGATACGCGGGTCGTGGACAAAGGCCCGACGACCATGGCAATCCTGAACGCTCCGGAGTCTGACGGGCAGGTCGCTTCCGCGCAGGTCCCGCAATAAGGTCGCAAGGGGGGAACGAGGCAGGACATGGCTGAAGAGACACTTTCCGCACGCCTCGTGGAAATCGAGTCGATGCTCGAGCGGTCGCGCCGCCGCTTCGAGGAGGGCTCGCGCCTCGTCGAGGAAGCCCAGCAGATCATGGGCGAGATCCAGCAGGAGCTGATCGGAAGCCCCAAGCGCGTATCGCCCGAGGACAGCGAGGAAGCGGCGTCGCGTCTTCTCCAGTCGCTCAAGGCAACCGGCGGCGATATGCCCGAGAGCCTGTGCGGCGGCCGGCTGTCGGTCGACCAGGTCCAGCGGCTGATCCGCATCGACGGCCACCCGATTGGAATCACCGAGATGGAATATCGGGTGCTCGAACTGCTCGCCTTCGCGCGCAACAATGTCGTCACCCGGGCGATGCTCCTGAAGCACCTCTATCGCCGCGCCGACGACCAGCCGCAGCCCAAGATCATCGACGTCTTCATCTCGAAGCTCCGCAAGAAATTGCGCAGTGCTTCGGGCGGTGCGGAATTCATCGAGACGATCCCGCAGCGCGGCTGGATCCTCCGCGACGTCGACGCGACCCAGGGCGCCTGATCTCTTCACCATTTGTTGACCATCCCCGCGCGATGCTGCGCGGATGTTGCAGATCCTTTCGATCGAAGCCGCCGCCGAAGCCCCCGTCGAGGGCGGTGAGCTCGCGGCGCGCGTCGCCGGCCTCAAGCGCGCATTGCGCCTCCTCGAGCCGAGCGGCGGCGGACCATCGTGCGACGCGGAGGAATTCGAGGCAATCGAGTTCGCGAGCGCTGCCGCGAGGCGCTGTTTCGATGTCCGCTCCGAACGGGTGATCGGCGAAGCGTCCGCGGGCCTGGAAGCGGTCGTCAGCGTCCGCGGGACCGGCCAGGAGCCGCATCCCGCGGCAGTCGATCTCGTCGCCGAGGCGATCCGCGAAGGTCTCGCCAGCCTCGACGAATTGCTCCGCCGCTAGGCGGGCCCCTGTTCCTTGGGCGTCGCCGGGTCCGCGCCCCATTCGCTCCAGCTTCCGTCGTAGAGCCGGGCGTCCCGGTTCCCGAGCAGCCGAGCGGCGAAGATCAGCGAATTGGCCGTCACTCCCGAACCGCAGCTGGCGACGAACGGCTTGTCCGGATCGACCCGCGCGGCGTCGAACAATTGACGGATCTCGTCACCCGATTTGAAGGTGCCGTCCGGATTGTAGAGATCACCGAACGGGAGGTTGCGGGCGCCCGGAATATGGCCGGCGGCGACATTCGGGCGCGGATCAGGTTCGGTCCCTTCGAAGCGGCCGCGGCTTCGAGCGTCGACCAGCGGCATTCCTATGCCTTTCGCGACATCGCTCTTGCCGACGACTTCTCCAGGGCGCTCCACCGCATCGAATTGAGCGGAGCGGGGCAAGGGCTCACCACTCTCGCTTTGTCGGCCCTCCGCGATCCACTTGGGAAAGCCGCCATCGAGGATGGCGACCTGGTCCGCTCCGAAATGTCGGAACATGAACCAGCCGCGGCTCGCATTGCGGGTTGGGCTATTGTCGTAAACCACGATCCGGTCGTTCCGGCCGATGCCCAGAGCTTCCATCGCGGCTCCGAATTCTTCCGCGCTCGGAAGCATGTGCGGCGCCGGGTTCGCCCTGTCCGCGACCGCATCGATGTCGAGGAAACGGGCGCCCGGTATGTGCGAGGCCAGATAGTCCTCGCGGCCGCTCCGCTTCGTCGCCGGCATGTGCCAGCTCGCATCGACCACGACGACATCCGCCTGGCCCAGGTTCTGGGCGAGCCAGTCCGTCGAGACGAGGTCATCCATCAGCGAACCTCCAATAGGCCGATCCGCTGCAAGGTGGCCAGGAAATCCGCGACCTCGTCAATCGGTACGGGACCGACGGTCCCTTCGAGCTGATCGCCAATGTCCTCCACGCTTCGGTTGCCGTCCACGAGATTGAGCGTCTCATAGGCAAAGCTCGGACCGTCGCGCGGAGCCTCGCGATCCAGCAGTTTCGGACGGGGAAATTTCGCCTTCTGAAGCCGGTCGTCGAGCCAGGAATAGCCGAAGCCGGTCATCGGCCCCTTCGGGTCAGGCTTGCGGCGATAGACAATGCCTTCGATGTGATCGGGTGCTTTGGAGCTTGCCGGTTCACTCTGTGCCAGCCCGAACCTCGCAAGCGATCCCATCTCTTCCACTTCGGTCCGGGCCGCGGACCGAATGGTCATTGGGTTCGAGGATCGAGACGCTGCCGCCCGCCTTTCGAGGCTCTCGGCGGCCATGACCTGCTCGAGCAGCGGGACGTCGGCTTCTCCCACATTGGCGAGGTACCAGCCCGATGCCGCAGCGATGAAGATTGCTCGCTTCATCTTCGTCGAGTCGAGGTTTTCCGGGACGTCGCGGTTGGTGTGGATGTAGCGGTCCGGCCAGTCGGACACGTAGATGATCGGGGTGCGCCAGCTGCCTTCGGCCCAGATCTCGTGGTCGCTGCCTTCCGAGAAACCGCCGACCTTGGCCTGAAGCGCCTCCTTGCCGCCTTCGGGGTCGAGGAACGGCCAGTCTCCGGAACCGCTGTCGGCGAAGGCGAACGTCTGGGCATTGACCCAGCGCGTCAGGGCGAAGGCGACATCGTCGACAAAGCTCGGCGAGCTGGGCGGCGACCCCTCGACCCGAAGGATGCTTTTGGTCGTGTCGGTTCGGCCGCCGATCATGTCGAGGTGAATGGTCGCCAGGGTTCGCTGAGCGAACTCGGGTCGCGCATTCAGCAGGGAGATGGTGCACTCCACCTCGCAGGGCCAGATGAAGCGCAAAGTCCGCTCGGGCTGTGGCAGGCGGCCTTCCTTGACCAGCCGGTTCAGGCTTCGCGCCACTTCGAGGATCCCGGCACAGCCGCTCGCATTGTCGTTCGCGCCTGGGGACGGATGATCGAGGTGACAGGAGTAGACGATCTCCCTGGTGCGATCGCGGCCGGGAATCACCGCTGTCGGGATCAGATATTGGCCCGGTGAACGCCCGGCCTTCACCTGTGCGCGCAGCCGGACCGTTTCCCCCTTCCGCAGTCGTTCCTGCCAGGCATGGGCCCTGGCCGGGGAGACCATGAAGGCGAATGTGGGGTCCTTCCACGTGTCGAGATGCCCCCAGCGGATCAGAGTCTCGTCCTCGCCCCACCAGGCTTCTGGTTTTGCGCCCAGGAGACTAACCCGGCACCGCCATATCTGGTCACCGCGAGCGACGCGGCTTCTCCGGGCTGCGAAGAGGTCAGCACCAGTTTTCCGCGAACGTCCTTGCCGACGTAGTCGCTCTCGGCGGACCCCGCGCCGACGTCGACCAAGGCCGCATCGGCAGCACCGCTGATGCTGTCCTGCGCCAGCGTGATCGGCTGGTCCTTCCACGACGCAATGCGCTCTGAATCGACCCAGCGACCGTCTTCTTCCTGCCGTCGCTCCCAGAGCTCGGCGAAATCCGCGTCCCAGGCGGGGCGCGAGCGCTGCGTCCCGTAGAAGATCCTGCCGTCGGCCGGCAAGGCAATGATGCTCGCCTCGGCGAGCCCGGCCTCTTCGAGCCGGCTGAGGATGAGCTCGGCGGCGCGGCGATATCCTTGCGATCCGCGCATCCGGTGATTGAGCGAAAGCTCCGCCGCCGTCCGCTTGGCCGCACCGCCGGAAACTTGAGCGGCGATGGCCCTTGCGTCGGCGATCTTGAGCAAGGGCGGAGACTTCGCCGCGACGCTTGACGCTGCAAGCAGCAGCCCGGAGAGAAGCGCGGCTCTGAACATGAATTCCCCCTGCAAGCACGCAGGATAGGCGGGAACCGCGGGGCCTGCTAGTTGGCCGCGCATGGTCGAAACGACGCATCTCGGCAGGTCGACGCCGCTGCCTGATTCTCCGGAACAGGCCAAGCTCGATTACGTGCAAAACCCAAGGCCGGGCACGCTCTATCTCGTCCGTTTCGCGGCTCCGGAGTTCACCTCCCTGTGCCCGGTGACCGGCCAGCCCGATTTCGCGCACCTCGTGATCGACTATGCGCCCGCCGCGACGATCGTCGAAAGCAAGAGCCTCAAGCTGTTCCTCGGCGCCTTCCGCAATCACCGCGGTTTCCACGAGGATGTGACGGTCGGCATCGGCCAGCGCCTCGTCGACGAGATGAAGCCGAAGTGGCTTCGGATCGGCGGCTACTGGTACCCGCGCGGCGGAATCCCGATCGACGTCTTCTGGCAAAGCGGCCCGCCACCGGAAGGCCTGTGGCTGCCCGACCAGGGCGTTCAGCCCTACCGCGGTCGAGGCTAGTCCGGCTTGGCCGACGCTCCGCGGATCGCCGTTCTCGGCGCCGGATCGGTCGGTTGCTTCATCGGCGGCGCTTGGGCCGCGAAAGGCCTTCCGGTCACCTTCATCGGACGGCGGAAGCTGGCCGAGGACGTGGCCGCGAACGGACTGACCGTCAGCGACTATAGTGGCTGGCAGGCCCGGTTTGAACCGTCTGAGGTCGACTATCGAACCAGCCCGAGCCCGCTCGCCGAAGCGGACATTATCGCTCTTTGCGTGAAGAGCGGAGCGACCGTGGACGCCGCGCGCGAGATTGCCGAACATGGCCGGGACGGCACGCTCGTCGTCAGCTTCCAGAACGGCATCAGCAACGTCGACGTGCTCGACGAGATGCTCGGCGACCGGTTCCGGGTCGTCCGCGGCATGGTTCCGTACAATGTCGCCTTTCTCGGTGGTGGCCGCTTCCACAAGGGCGTGGCCGGCGACCTTTACGCGGAAGACCGCCCGGAAACCCGGAACCTCTCCGAGCGGGTCGGCGAGGGACCGGCACGGCTGCGCCTGTCGGACGACATGCTCGGCATCGCCTGGGGAAAGCTGCTCATAAACCTCAACAATGCCGTGAATGCGCTCTCGGGCAGGCCGCTGATCCAGCAGCTTCGCGAACGCGGTTATCGCCGCGTCGTCGCGGCCTCGCAGCGCGAGGGGGTCGGCCTCCTCAGGCGTTCGGGGATCAGGCCGGCGAAGATCGGCGCGGTCGGCCCGGGTCTCCTGCCGAGCGTCATCGGAGCGCCCGACTGGCTGTTCAACACGGTCTTCCTCAAGGCCTGGAAGATCGACGACCGGGCCCGCTCGTCGATGGCCGACGATCTTGCCGCCGGACGGAAGACGGAGATCGACTACATCAACGGTGAGCTCGTGCGGCTGGCGGACAGGCTCGGTGTGGATGCGCCGGTCAACAAGGCGGTCGTCCGCCTGATCCGCGAGGCGGAGGCCGGGCATGGCCCGTGGCAGGCCGGTGACCTGAGCCGCGAGGTGCTCGGCTAGCTACTTCGTGGCGGGACGGAAGCGGATCACCGCGTCGTAGCGGCGCATCAGGAGATTGCCGTCCTCGATCGCGAGCGGTTCCTTGTCGAACAGGGCCCTGCCGAGATCATTGGCATGGAAACGCACAAGCAGCCGATGCCCACCATGGGTCAGCGGGATCTCGCGTCCCGCGATCCCGTAAATCGGGACAAGCGGCCGGATGGCCGTCGCGACCATTCCCTCGAGCGGCACTCGCCCGTCCTCGCCGGCTTCCATCGGAACCGGGTCCTTCATGCCCGCGATCGTGACGAGGAGGTCGAGCCGCCCGGTCCAGCCTCCAAAGCCCGGCGGCTCCAGGGTCACGTACAGCTCATCCGCGGCCGCCGGCTCGTCTTTCACCAGTTCGAAGTCCGGGGCGTTCGGCATGGGATTGCTGGTCAAGAGGACCGAGTTTCCGCTGACCGTCCAATCCCCTTCGCCGCGCTCCGACGCGGCGCCATATTCCAGCGCGTAACGGAAATGTCCGTTGGCCTCGAGCTCCAGTCCTCCGGCCATCTCCATCTGGCGGATCTCGTAGAGCCCGGCCAGCCCGGCGGGCGTCTCGGCCGGAGCCGCCGCCGAGACGGCGAGGAGCATCCAGCCGAAGAGCGCCCTTGGCACAAGCCCGCTAGCGATAGGATGGCTCGGGCACGAGCGCGTCATCGTCCGGAGCAGGGGCGTCCGTGGCTCGTCCCTTGGTCCAGAAATAGAGCGCTCCGATCGCCGCCGCGAAGACGACGAGGCTGACCAGCATCACGGCGCCGTAAGGCTCGACCAGCGCGAGAACGGCCGCGCTGTCGGGCGAGCCCGCTTTCTCGGCGCCGGCGACGGCGGCGGCATAGACGACGCCCATCAGGCTTTCGCCGACGATGAGGCCGGTCGCCATCAGGACGCCCATGCGCTCGGCGAAGGCCGGGCTCTTCGACTGCATCGCCCAGCGATTGTAGAACCATCCAAGGACGGCGCCGACGGGGATCAGCAGGTCCGCTTCCAGGGGAAGGTAGATGCCCATTCCGATGGCCAGCGGCGGCAGGTGGAGACGCTTGTTGGAAAAGCGCTTGAGCGCTTCGTCGATCGCGACGGCGACGACGCCGATGATCGCGCCCTGGCGGATCAGGCCCCAGTCGAGACTGCCGCCGAGGACCCCCTGGGCGATCGTCGAGATGATCGCCGCCTGAGGCGCCGGAAGCGCGGAAGCCTTCGCGCCAGGCGCTCCCTGGAAGGTGAAGGCGGTGTTCATCAGGTCGAGAATCGGCGGGATGACCAGCGCTCCGAAGACCACGCCC
>DASSFK010000301.1:0-5178 GCA_035694565.1 Sphingomicrobium sp. | reverse complement strand
CATGAGCCGGCGTGACGATGCACCGGTCCGGGCAATCCTCGGGCCCACCAACACCGGCAAGACCCATCTCGCGATCGAGCGCATGTGCGCTCATTCATCCGGGGTCATCGGCTTTCCGCTGCGATTGCTGGCCCGCGAGGTCTACGAGCGAGTCGTCGCAATCAAGGGCGAGAAGCAGGTCGCGCTCCTGACCGGTGAGGAGCGGATCGTTCCTCCGCAGGCGCGTTACGTCCTGTGCACGGCGGAATCGATGCCCGTGAAAACCGGCCGCGACGACCGTCCGACCGAGGGTCCGTTTCCCGATCAGTTTGCCTTCGCTGCGATCGACGAGGCGCAGCTCGGAATCGACCCCGAACGCGGCCACGTCTTCACCGACCGGATGCTTCGCGCGCGCGGGCGCGAGGAAACGTTGATCCTCGGTTCCGACACGCTGAAGCCGATCGTTCGCGAGCTTCTTCCCGAGGCCGAGATCGTCAGCCGTCCGCGCTTCTCGACGCTGCGCTACGCGGGCAACGTCAAGCTGTCGCGCCTTCCGCCGCGTTCCGCGGTTGTCGCCTTCTCCGCCGAGCAGGTCTACGCGCTTGCCGAAATGCTTCGCCGTTTCCGCGGCGGCGCGGCGGTGGTCATGGGCGCCCTATCGCCCGCCACCCGAAACGCCCAGGTCTCGATGTTCCAGCGCGGCGAGGTCGATTATCTCGTCGCCACCGACGCGATTGGAATGGGCCTCAACATGGATGTCACCCATGTCGCTTTTGCGGGCCTGGAAAAGTTTGACGGACGCCGTGACCGCCGCCTGACCATTTCCGAAATGGCGCAGATCGCGGGACGCGCGGGACGCCACCAACGGGATGGCAGCTTCGGGACGCTCGGCCTTGGCAGCAGCGGTGGGGCCGCGTTCAGCGACGAGGAAATCACCGCGATCGAGGACCATCGGTTCCGGCCGCTCGACTTCGTCTACTGGCGCAATCCCGATCTCGATTTCACCGATGTCCGGGCGATGATCGCCAGCCTCGAGCGCCGCAACGGCGATCCACTGCTTCGGCCGGCGCCCGAGGCCATCGACCTCGCCGTGCTCAAGCAGATTGCGCAGGATCCGGCGATCGCGGCCAAGAAGGGCCTGATGGCGAGACGCCTCTGGGCGGTCTGCGGCCTTCCCGACTTCCGCAAGGTCGGGCCGATGCACCATTCGCGCATGGTCCGCCGGATCTTCGCCTACATCGGCGAAGGCGGGCACATCCCGCACGAGTGGTTCGCGGCCGAGGTCTCCCGGCTCGACAATGTGAACGGCGACATCGAGGCGCTTGCCGACCGGCTCGCGGGCATTCGCAGCTGGGCCTACATCTCCCACCGCGCCGACTGGCTCGCCGAACCGGCCAAGTGGGCCGAACGAACTCGGGAAGTCGAGGCGCGCCTGTCGGACGCGCTGCACGAAAGGCTGACCCAGCGCTTCGTCGATCGCCGCACGGCCGTCCTCGTCCGCGACATTGGAGCCCGGGGATCGGACGCATTGCCGGTCACCGTCGCGGCGGATGGCGAAGTCAGCGTGGGTCCCGAGCCGATCGGTCATCTCGCGGGTTTCGACTTCCGCGTCGATCCGTCAGCCCGCCTCGCCGACAAGAGGCTGCTGCTGGCCGCAGCCGAGCGCCGCCTCGGCGAGGAGCTGGACCGGCGAGCAAAGTCCCTGATCGAAGCTCCCGACCACCTGTTCGAGCTGGTGATCGAACCGGATGGAAAGCCCGCTGTCGGCTGGGAAGGCAATGTTCTCGCGCGGCTAGCCGCCGGGCGCTCGCTCCTCGAACCCGCGCTTCGAACCAGCCGCGCACTTGACCAGCTTTCAGTGGTCCGCCGCGCCGAACTGCGCGCACGGCTGGAGACCTGGCTCGACGCGCAGATCAACCAAAACCTGCGACCGCTTGAAAAGCTCGCGGCCGCCGCGACCGACCGGTCGAGTTCGCCGGGCGTTCGAGCACTGGCCGCAATGCTCGCCGATGGCGGCGGCGTTCTGCCCCGGCGTGCCCTCGTTGGCGCAATCGCGGCGCTGGAACAGCAGGACCGCCAGACCCTTCACAAGCTCGGCGTCCGGCTCGGCCCCCTCGACGTCTTTCATTCCGCTTTGCTGAAGCCGGCGGCTCAGCAATGGCGGGCGATCCTTCAGTCGGTCCGGGGCAGCCTGCCGATGCCGACAATGCCGCCGCCGGGGGCATCCATCCTCGACTCTGAAGCCGACGCCCGCGGGGCTTCGCTCGCCTATCGGCGCCTCGGGCGCCAGTGGCTCCGCATCGATCTCGCCGACCGGCTTGCCAGCCATGCCCACAAGGTCCGCTCCGCGGGCGGCGAGGAGCCTGTCGATGCCGAGCTCGCCACATCGGTCGGGCTCGACGAGGCGGCCATTGCCAAGCTGATGGAAGAAGTCGGCTTCACCTGGGCAGGCGAAGCTTGGAAATGGCGCGGCCGGAGGCCTCCACGCCAGGAGCGTCGCGCGCCCGGGTCCAACGCGTTCGCCGAGTTGGCGAAACTCAGGGGCAAGTGAGGCTCGACCTCTACCTGCACCGAATTCGCCTGGTGAAGAGCCGCACCCTTGCCCAATCGCTGATCGAGACGGGCTACGTCCGCGTCGACGGAAAGCGCATCGAAAAGACCAGTGAGCAGGTCGATGTCGGAAGCACGATCGCACTCCCGCTTCAAGGCAAGGTGCGCGTTCTCAGGGTCCTTGAGCTGCCCGCAAGGCGCGGCCCGGCACGGGAGGCCAGTCTCTGCTATGAGGAGCTGCCCGATTGACGGGAATCGCGCTCGCTCCTAGCGAATGGGCAAAGAGGGAGATCGACCAGCCATGACCTACGTCGTCACCGACGCGTGCATCCGTTGCAAATATATGGATTGCGTCGAGGTCTGTCCGGTGGACTGCTTCTACGAAGGCGATAACATGCTCGTCATCAACCCGAACGAATGCATCGACTGCGGCGTATGCGAGCCTGAATGCCCCGCCGAAGCGATTCTGCCCGATACGGAAAGCGGCCTTGAGAAGTGGCTCGAGCTCAACTCGACCTATTCCACCGAATGGCCGAACATCACCCGCAAGAAAGACAGCCCGGCTGACGCCGACGAGCACAAGGGCGAAGAGGGCAAGTTCGACAAATATTTCTCGGCCGACCCGGGGACGGGCGACTGAGTCCAACTGCTGCAACGCTGTCCACGCTTCCGGATCTTGTTGATATGAATTAACATTTTTCTGGGAAGAAGGGGGAAGGACTGAGCGGGGAAGAAGGAACGGTGAATGAGCGTTTCGGCACTGGCTACTGCGATGGCGTTCGCAGCTGCGGCGGTGCCTGACGGCGGAACGCAGCCTTCAGTGGATGCGATCGTTTCCGAGTTGGCTGCATTGGATCATGAACAGCAGGAAGCCGGGCCCGCGGCCGGATCCATTGAAGCGTCTCCTCCGCTTGTACTGGCCCAGTCCGCGGCACCACCACAGTCGAATCCCGCAACGTCAACCGACGCTGTTTCGTCGGCGCAACCTGAATCCCAGGTTTCGACTCCAACAAGCGAGCAGTCCGACATCGTCGTCACCGGGCGTCGGCCAAGCCCTGACGACCCGCTCGAGGAACTCAATTCCACATCGTTCAAGATCACCCAGTCGGTCGACGAGTCCTTCGTCGCCCCGATTGCGTTCGCTTACGAGGACATCATGCCCCGCCCGGTTCGAAAGGGTCTGAGCAACTTTCTGCATAACCTCGGCGAACCCATCGTCTTCCTGAACTTCCTGCTGCAACTGAAACCGGGCAAGGCGGCAGAGACGTTAGGGCGTTTCGCAATCAACACGACGCTTGGCGCGGGAGGGTTGGTCGATGTCGCCAAGCGAAAGCCCTTCAACCTGCCTCGTCGCGAGAACGGCTTTGCGAATACGCTAGGCTATTATGGCGTGGGGTCGGGGCCTTATTTCTTTCTGCCTCTGGTCGGCCCGACGACCCTTCGCGATTTTATCGGGGGCCGGCTGGATTTGTTTCTGTTGCCCGCGGTTCTGCCAAAGTGGTCCAGAAAGCCGGCGGTCGTCGTCCCCATCTGGGTTCTCAAGGAGCTCGACCGTCGAATCGAGTTCGAGGACGAACTGAGCCAGATACGGGTCACGCAGGACCCCTATGTTACCGCGCGCACCCGTTACTTGCAGCAACGGCAGGCTGAGATTGATGCGCTCCGCGGTCGCAGGCCTTCCACCATCAAGCCAATTGTGCCGACGACGCCGCCAATGCCTGTCCAGAATCCTCCTCGGGATCAGATTCCAGGGGATTCAAGCAAGACTTCAAGCATCGACCTGCTGGGCGAGCTGCCGGCCGTCGCCATGGGTGGCTACACGCGACTGACCGGCCCGGTCGTCAGCTTTGGCGGCGAGCCCAGCGCGTGGATTGCGGCACCGGGTCTCGCTTTTTCCTTCTAGGCTTCGGGTTCGTTCATCCGACGAACATGATTGGGCCGCGCCATCAGCGGCGTTCGAGGAACTCGACGATGCGTTGAGCGGCGTCCTCTGCGGACAGCGCCGTCGTATCGATCACGATCTCCGCGTCGTCGGGCGCTTCGTACGGGCTGTCGATGCCGGTGAAATTCTTAATCTCGCCCAATCGCGCCTTGGCGTAGAGGCCCTTCGGATCGCGTTTCTCGGCTTCGGCCAGCGGCGTATCGACGAACACTTCGACAAACTCGCCTTCGGGAAGCATCTTTCGGACCATCTCCCGCTCGGCGCGGAAGGGCGAGATGAAGGCAGTCAGGACGATCAGGCCTGCATCCGCCATCAGCCTCGCGACCTCGCCGACGCGACGAATGTTCTCGATTCGGTCGGCTTCGGTGAATCCCAGGTCGCGGTTGAGGCCGTGGCGGACGTTGTCGCCGTCGAGCAGGAAGGTGTGGTGGCCCTGCGCGGCCAGCGTTTTCTCCACGATATTGGCGATGGTCGACTTGCCGGATCCCGACAGTCCGGTGAACCACAGCACCGCCGGCTTCTGGCCCTTCAGCTTGGCGTGCGTTTCGCGGCTGACATCCAGGTGTTGGCGATGAATGTTGAGCGACCGCCGAAGCGCAAAATGCAGCATACCCGCCGCAACCGTGCCGTTGGTCAGCTTGTCGATCAGGATGAAGCCGCCGAGCGCGCGGTTGGGCGAGCCGTTCTCGACCGCATAGGGCTCGAAG
>DASSFK010000300.1:0-4642 GCA_035694565.1 Sphingomicrobium sp. | reverse complement strand
CGACCAGACCAACACGATTACCTACCTCGTTTGGGATCCGGTGACACGCGAAGCGGTCGTGATCGACCCGGTGCTGGATTACGATCCGGTCGATGGGACCGTCGATACGAGGTCGGCCGAGCGCGTGCTCGAGGCCGCGTCTGAGAATGACCTGACGATCACGCACGTGCTCGAAACGCACGCCCATGCGGACCATTTGTCGGCAGCGCCTTTGTTCAAGGCGAAGACGGGCGCCAGGATCGGTATCGGAGCGAGGATCCGAGACGTTCAAAAGGTTTTCCGGCCGATGTTTTGCGCGGACGACCTGAAGGTCGATGGAAGCGACTTCGACCTGCTGCTTGCCGACGGCGATTCCATTCGGATCGGCGGGCTCGAGCTCGAGGCGATCGAGACTCCAGGACATACCGCCGCCGACGTCAGCTATCGGGTTGGCGATGCTGTCTTCGTGGGCGATACGTTGTTCATGCCGGACTATGGGACGGCTCGGACCGACTTCCCCGGCGGCGATGCCCGCGAGCTCTATCGCTCGATCCAGAAACTGCTGTCGATGCCGCCTGATACGCGGCTCTTCATGTGCCACGACTACAAGGCCCCGGGTCGTGAGGAGTATCGCTGGGAGACGACGGTCGCCGACCAACGGCGCAACGTCCATCTCGCCGCCTGCGTCACCGAGGACGAGTTCGTCCGAATGCGTGAGGAACGCGACGCGACCCTCTCGACGCCCAAGCTCCTGCTGCCCTCGATCCAGGTGAACATCCGCGCCGGCCGCCTTCCTCCGGCGGAGGAAAACGGGGTCTCTTACTTGAGGATTCCAGTGCGCCTGAAGGAGGGCGCGAAGATCGGCTGATCGCTCCTGTCAAGGAAAAGCGAAGGCGATCCACTGACTTATGCACAGAAGAGTCCGCGCCGGTGAAATTTCGTGCTACTCTCCGGCCTTGGGTAAGCGCGACTCGGGGCGTTTGAAGGGTCGGCCTGTCGTTGGTGGGGGAGTTTCGAAGATTCTGTCCCATCGCGCGTGCCGATTTCAGAGCGTTCCGCGCATACCTTGCGGTGCGATCCGAAGGGATCATGCCGCAGGCATCGGAAGGTGATGGGGCGGGAGCCTGACACCCCACCCTCCACCCGGACGGCTTTCGTTTCGTCACCTTCCGAATCCATGCCAAGGGCCGCTCACCGCGGCCCTTTTTCATTTCTTCCGATCCTCGAAGTAGCGCTGGCCGCGAGCCTTCATCGCGCCCGTGTTCAGGCGTTCGGAAGTTTCCTCGGCCGCATCGGGCGTCATCCGGACGTCGACTGCGTCGGGCCCTTTGAGGCATACAACGCCGTCTTCCGCCTCCACTTCACCAGCTTCGTCGTAAATTGTCCTGTCCATGCTTGTCCTTGGCTCGCTGGGCGGCCCCGGAAAGGTCAGGCGCCGATCAGCACCGGCGTTCCGACATCCGTCACCTGATAGAGTTTCGCAGCGAACTTCGACGGCATTCGAATGCAACCGTGCGAAGCGGGCTCGCCCGGGTTGTATCCGGCGTGCATCGCAATGCCGTACTGGTCGATGCGCTGCATGAAGGGCATCGGCGCATTGTCATACTTCTTCGACCGATACATTGGGCGTTTTTCAAGGATGCTGAAGATGCCCGTCGGAGTGATCTTCGGCGCCTTTGCTGTCGAGATGGAGGCTGCCGCCACCAAGGTTTCGCCACGGTAGAGATAGGCGAGCTGGTCCGTCAGGCCAATCACGACCCGTTCCGCGCCTGCCCCCTTCGGAACGTCGCGCCACAAGTAATGTCCTGGCTCGACCTGCTCCTCACCGAACGCGTCGGCCATGTCCTGGCGAGCGATGGAGGCGGCGCTTGCGGCCGTCATCTGCGCTTCGACCGTCTCGACCGAAGCGGCCGAAGAAACCGTAGGGACACTAAGAGCGCAGACGGCCGCGGCCGCAAGCGCACACGCTAGCTTCCTCATTTTACGTACTCTTTTTAAATATTGACTTTGGCCTCGTTAATGCTTTCGGCCCGAGTCGGGTTCCTCATACGGTTGCTTTTGGAAACCATTATTGACGGGGGCTTCAGTCCCGCTCGCAAGCCTCGACCGGGGCGGCGGCGATGAGAAAGGCTCCATTCGCCACGAAGCTGATCGCCAGCACCCAGGCGAAGGTCGCGACGATCTCACTCGTCGGGCCGAAGAGACCGGCGACAATCAGCGCGATCGGGAGGCCGGCCAGCAGCATCACGGCAAGCAGGAAGTCGACGGTCGCGACGATCCTGAACCAGCGGCGAAGCGGCGGCTTCGACCGGTTCGCAGCGAAGCCCAGCGCGGCCGTCCGGACGATCAGCCAGAGGATGACCATGTTCAGCACGGGGAAGAAGCCCGCGCTGGGATCGAGCGACAGGCGCAAGCCGGCGAGGACCGTGCCGATACCGGCGATGGCCGCGCTCGGTTTATGAATGCGGCGCGCCATCGCCGCGATCGATTCGACGAACCCCGCAGCGGTCAGAAGAAGCCCGACGACCAGGCGGCCGGGCAGCCCGTGCTCCATCGGCAGCAACGCGGCGCCGAGCGCGAGCAGGATGATGATCACGCCAGCGGTGAAGATGATATGTTTTCGAGCATCGTCGGACACTTCAGCCCTCCGTAACGCACAAGCGGAAACTGAATTGTTACGGACGCGGTTCCGTCAGGCGGCCTTATCGAGGGAGCGCTTCTCGTCCTTGCCGCGCAGCCAGTGGCTGAGATCGCGGCCGAGCAGGCGCGACAGCTCGGTCACGTCGTCCTGAAGAGTATCGCGGATTTCCTGGACGAACGACGGACGCATCTCAACCCGCGGCGGCGGAGCGCGATTCCAGTCGAGCAATGCCTTGCGAGTATTCATCACCGCCCGACCGAGCGGCGAAGGCTTTTTCGTCGGCCTTGCGACGATCCGCTTGCGGAACTGCTCACCGGCAAGGAGCGATCTGGCGAATGGAGGCCGTTTCAAGAACCGCTGCAACCAGCCGATCTTGAAGCCCTTTCGCGATCGCGGATTCCAGTCCTCCGGCAGAGGGGCGGGCGAAAGCTCGAGGAAATCCAGCATGTCCGCGAAGGCCTTCGCGGGATCGGCCCGCAGGTCGTCGAACACGACCACGTGGCACCGGTCGCGGCCGACGATTTCGAAAAAATGGCCGACGTGCTTCCCGAATCGTGCGACCTCGTCGTACTGGAGCTGCCGCGGATCGAGGCAGGAGCTCGGGATCTTCCTCCCGGCCCGGCGGTCCTCGATCAGCCGCCACGCCTTCTCGAAGTCCGCGACGTTCTCGTCGGTCTGATAGAGCAGGCGCTGGTGGAAGGAGGGGAGCTGCTCCATCGGATCGCGAACGGCGATCACGAACTTCGCGTCCGGCCATAGGCGGAGCAGGGGGAGCAGGCGTTCCGGAGCGTAGAGATAGGACACGGAGCCCTCGGCAATCACTGAGGATGCCGGGTCCAGCTCCGAAAAGAAGCGCCCGAGATATTCGTCGCCGACCGTCTTCTTGAGCTTGCGATCATCGAGGTCGTTGAGGTCGAAAAGCGCGAAGTAATGCGGCTCCTTGACGCTGGAGAAGCTGACGTCCGGATGGCTTTCCAGAAGCCGTGCGAGCGTGGTTGTCCCGCAGCGAGGCGCCCCCACGATGCAGGCGAAACGTTGCGACGGCCACTTCTGACCCAATTTCCCGGTCGACCCCATGCGCATTCGATTAGAGGGGATTTTGGGCAAAAAAACGGTCAGTTCTTTGACCGAGTTGCGGCGGGAATTTCCCTTGGCCGCGTGCATTCAATCAAGTCCCAGCTTTTTCCTCCAGGCGGGGTCAAGGAGGTCCTGAACCTCGGCGTGCTTTTGCATGTAAGCGGCGAAGAACGGGCAGATCGGAATGACCTCAAGACCCCGCTCGCGTGCTGCATCGAGGGCGAAGCGGATCAGCGCCGATCCGATGCCCTTGCCTTCGTGCCCTTCCGGAACTTGTGTGTGCGTGAAGATGATCTTGCCCGCGGCAAGCGTGTATTCGGCGATCGCCAGGCTTCCGTCGCCAAGATCGATTTCGAATCGTTGGCGGTCGGGATTGTCGCGGACAAGGAGCTCTTGAGTGGTCATCCGCGAGGCTTAGCGCGGCCCAGGCGAGCCATGCTAGGGTCGGCGGATGGGACGAACCCGAATGGTGACGGTCGTCGCCACGATCGCAGCGCTCTTCGGCTGGGCAGGACTCGCTCTCCAGCTTTGGATCATGCTCGGCAATTTGGGCCTTGCCCCCGCATTGTGGCGCTTCTCCGGCTTCTTCACGATCCTGTCCAACCTCGGCGCGGCGTCGGTTGCGACCGCCGTTGCGCTTGGGATTGACGGTCCGCTGGCTGGGGCGAGAGCGCGACTGATGGCCGCGACGTCGATCCTCATGGTCGGGCTGGTCTATTCGGTGGCATTGAGGGCGCTTTGGAACCCGACCGGTCTCCAGAAGGTCGCCGATGTCGCGCTGCACGATGCCGCGCCTCTGGTCTGGCTCGCCCTTTGGCTGATCGCGCCGCATCCCCGGCTTGGCTGGAAGGAAATATGGTGGGCTCTGCTGCCGCCGGTCGCCTTCGTCGTCTACGCCCTGATCCGGGGAGCGCTCGATGGCTGGTACGCCTATTGGTTCATGAA
>DASSFK010000299.1:0-5590 GCA_035694565.1 Sphingomicrobium sp. | reverse complement strand
CTTGGCGAGGATGGAGCGCGTCTGCGCTTCCGTATCACCGAAGCGATCGATGGATCCCGCCGGAGCATCCGGCTTCACGGCATCCGGGACCGTCCCGCTAACATAAACCAGCCGGCTTCCCGAAGGGACTTCGACCGACGCCGAAATGGGTGAGGTATCGGCACCGACGCGTTTGATCGGCTGGGCTGAAGCGCTCGCCGCCAGAGTCAAAAGGATCGCGCCCGAAACGTATCGCAACATCGACTCGCCCCCTGCTTGTCGCCATTCGGCAGAATGCCAAGGATTTGCGGTCTGCGCCTCAAGATTTCGACGGGCGAACGCATCGGCTCACCGGTTTGCGCGTTCTTTCAACAGCTTGCTTAAGTCCCGACCGATCTTCCGGGAACTTCGGGCGGCGGCGTCCAAAAGACGTCGCCGCCTTTTGCATTCCGCGCCAAAGCCGAAATTCGCATCCGGCGTTTTGGTCAAAACTTCCGGTTATCCAGTCATTTCGCTTTGGCGCAGCCGCAACTATTCAGCTCCTGACCGCGGCATCTTGGCGATGCCGGACACCGACATTTCGAGGAGTGCTCATGTCCCGGATCAAGATTGCCCTTGCCCTGCTTGCCTGTGTGTTCGTCAGCCTCGGAGCGCCAGCGGTAGCGGCCCTCGTCTAAGAGGGGCTCAGGCTCCGAACAGCAACTTCACATAATTCCGGAACAGTCTCGTCTGGCGGCCCATCAACCCCGGATCGGCCAATGCTTTCGACAGAATGATCGCGCCTTCAACGATTGTCGTCAGCGTGTCCGAGAGCCCTTCGAGGTCGACTTCGGTTTTTGGCGGATGAACCGCTGCAATCTCGCGCAGCCAAGCCGAGAAGCGCTCCCGCATCCGAAGCAGGTATGACGTGTTCATCTGGATGATTTCGGCGTCGAACAGCCGCTCCTGGTAGGTCACGCTCGCCACCATGCAGCCCGGATGGAGCGTCTCCATGTCGTCCATCATCTGGGCGTACAGGTTCAGGAAAATCAGGAAGCCCTGCAGCGGGTCGTCGGACAATTCGCGAGCGCGGCTCTCCAGCGTTTCGATGATCGACTCGTCCTCGGTGAGGAAGCGGTCGAAAAGCTGCCGCGCCATGTCGTTCTTGTCACGGAAGTGATAGAAAAAGCCGCTCTTGGTGATGCCCGCGGCCTCGACCAATTCCTCGATCGACGTCGCCGCGAAGCCCTTCTGGACGATCGAATCATAGGCGAAGTCGAGGATCTTCTCGCGTGTCTTCTCGCCCTTGGTCTGGGCGCCGGACTCCAACTGTACCGCGGGTCCAGTTTTCTCGATCAGCTTGTCGACCATCCCCGCATTGCCCCTTGCGAAATGCCGCGCAAGTTCTTGGAAGCACGCGGTTTTAAGCGAAAATCCAACGAACCGACCGCGCGCTCGCTAGAGGTGATATAGACCAATTCGGTATTTGCGTCCCCACAACGAAATCGGGGAACATGATGATCGGTCTCTACCACTATATCGCGCTGGGCATGTTCACGGCCTTCGCGCTGCTGGAGCTGCTGCTGGTTGGGCGAAGGTTCCCGCCGGTCACCCATTGGCGCCTCCAGGGCACGGCATTCACCTTGCTCTATTTCGCGGTGGCGACTTATGCGCCCCTCTTCTGGGACGGATGGTTGGGCGAGCACCGGCTGTTCGGGGCCGATACGCTGCCCCTCTTGGCGCAGATCCTCGGCGGCTTCCTGATCCTGGAGCTCGGCATTTATGGCTGGCACCGGACGATGCACAACACGACCTTCCTGTGGCGCTGGTTTCACCAGATGCACCACAGCCCGGAGCGGGTGGACATCTGGGGAGCTCTCTACTTCCACCCGTTCGATTCCATCGGCTGGGCCCTCCTTGGAAGTCTCGCGCTGGTGCTCGGCTTCGGAGTGAGCGCGGAGGCGGCGATCGTCATCAACGTGATCGCGACCTTCTACGGCATGTTCCAGCACCTGAACGTCCGCACGCCGCACTGGCTCGGCTACATCATCCAGCGGCCGGAAAGTCACTCGTGCCACCACGAACGCGGGGTGCACGCCCGCAATTATTCGGACCTGCCGTTGTGGGACATGGTCTTCGGGACATTCCACAACCCAAAGGAATTCACCGGCGAATGCGGATTTTATGACGGCGGCTCGAAACGCGTGGGCGAACTCCTCCGCGGCAAGCTCATCGCCTGAATCAACCTGAATTGGGGAAATCAACGATGAACCGCATCCTCGCGCTTGCGTTAGCGGCTTGTAGCCTCGCCGCCCTGACCTCGCCCTCCCTCGCCCAGCCCATGCCTGTCGACCAGGCAGGCTGGAACTCGATGAAGAAGGAGGTCCGCCTCTCGAACGGAATTCGCCTTTCCTATGTCGAAGCGGGCGATCCGAACGGCGAGCCCTTGCTCCTGCTTCACGGCTTCACCGACAGCAGCCGAAGCTTCTCCCTGATGACGCCATACCTCGGCCGCTATCGCCTGCTGATCCCCGACCAGCGCGGACACGGCGCGTCCGATGCACCTGAGTGCTGCTACAATTCTTCCCAGTTCGCGTACGACGCGCGCCTGTTCCTCGATGCGCTCGGCGTTCGGCGGGCGGCGATCGCCGGGCATTCGCTCGGCTCGATGGTCGCAATCAGCCTCGCCGCCGACAATCCGGAGCGCGTTTCCCAATTGATCCTGATCGGCTCGACTGCGCTAGTTCCGGTCGAGCGCGGCGATTGGCTGTACGACAATGTCGCTGCGATGAGAGGGCCGCTGGATCCCAATTCCCGGTTCGCGAAGGACTGGCACCCAGCGAACCAGCCGACGCGCGTCGATCCGGCCTTCGCCGATGCGGTCAATGCAGAGCTCTACGCAATCCCGGAGCGCGTCTGGCACGGGGTGATGCGCGAGATTTCCTACGTGCCCGTCGGCAGGCACGCGGCCGACGTAAAGGCCCCGGTGCTGGTGATCTCCGGCGGCAGGGATCCCCTCTTCCCATCGCAGCATCACCGCTCGCTGCTGAAGGCTTTCCCGAATGCCCGATCCGAGATCTTCGCCGATCTGGGGCACAATCCGAACTGGGAGCGGCCTCGCGAGGTCGCCGCCGTGATCAAAGCCTTCCTTGGTGCCAACCGGTAATTGGTCGGCGGCAGCCCGCATTTTCGAGTTCAGGCCGCTGTTATTTGGCGTTCAGTCTAATGTGATAGAGCGGCCGCCCGAAAGGAGTACCGTCAATGCGTCTGCTGCTGCTCGTACCGGCCCTCGCAATGCTGCCTGCTGCTGCGATTGCAGCAACTCCGCCCGTCCAGACGATCGAGCTTTTCAGCTATGGCTTCAAGCCAGCCCCGATAGCGCTGTCGGCGGGCCAGGAGGTGACCCTGAAGTTCGTGAACACCTCGACCAAGGGTCATGATTTCACAGCGCCCGAATTCTTCAAGTCGTCCCGCGTAATCGCCGGCGGCATCGGAAAGGACGGCAAGGTCGACCTGCACGGAAGCGAGACAACGAGCGTAACGCTGATCCCCGCTGCAGGCACTTACAATGCGCATTGCGGCCGTCTCTTTCACTCGTCGCTGGGGATGCACACGACCATCGTCGTGCGCTAAGCGGCATCCCGGTCGAGCCGTTCCAGCAATGGCAGCAGCTCGCGGTTCTCCCGCAGCAGACGGTTCATCAGCCCATCAAGGATCGCGCGCGTGTCCCGGCAATATCCGGTCCAGTCGCCCTCGATCGCCGTCGCTCCCCACTTGTCGCAGTAGGCGATGAAGGCCGGCGCAAGGCCGCTCATCTCGTCCTTGAATGCCTGGCCGGCCGCCGCAAGCTCGACTTGCCCGCTGTCGATGAGGCGGGGGTAAAGCGCCCAGTCCTCAAGTTTCAGATGCGCGAGAAGCATCGACACGAGATTGTGCCGAAGCTCGAACAGCTCGACCTGGGGCGGCGGATCGGACCGCGAGACCGCCTCCCCGAGACTGCCAAACAGGCGGGCAAGCTTGGCATGGTCTTCACGCAATCTCGTATGCTGTGACACAGAAGTACTCCGCAAAACTCAGTCGCCGCGGATTTAGCCTCTCATTCCTTATCGCAAGTTAAAAACCTCCGTTAACGCCGAGAGATCAGCCGCTCGATCGAGCGCCGGTGCGATTCTTCGTCGCCGGCAATCTTCTCAATTGTCGAAGTGAGGGCGACCAGCTCCGCCACGGTCAGGTGCTCGATCCCGATGAACTGGTTTCGGGCGTGGCTGGCGCGGATGATCTCATCCAGCTTCGCCTGGATCGCCGAGCCGTCCCGGTTCTGAGCGTTCTGGATCAGGAAGACCATGAGGAAGGTGATGATGGTCGTGCCGGTGTTGATTACCAGCTGCCAGGTATCGGACCAATGAAACAGGGGTCCTGTCACCGCCCAAACCAGGATGACCAGCGACGCGAGGATGAATGCCTTTGGCTGGCCGGCCGCGAACGCCACGCTTGCCGAAATGCGCTCGAAGAAATGGTTCATGGAAAAATACCTTCCCTGCTCGGATCGGCAGAATGATGCTGTGGGACGCTCGCGCCCGCAACCGTCGTGGCGGGAAGGCTAGATCATCGTCTGCAATTGCTCGGTGGTTGCGGACTTCATTCTAGAGACGAACTCTTTCACCAGATCGATCGAATCCCTCGACTCGGTGAGCCCGACGATCGCGGAGCCGCAGATAACGCCCGCCGCGCCGGCCCGGATTGCGGCTCGAACATGCTCCGGAGTCGAGATACCGAACCCAAAGACGGGCGGCGGCGCGCCACAGGCGCTCAACTTGCCGATGAGGGCTCGATCGAAGTCGCCGCCCGCATGCGTGCCCGTTATGCCCGCCCTGCTCACGCAATATGTGTATGCCGAGGACAGTTCGGAAATCGACCGAAGCGTCGCGTCAGGCGTATTGGCGGCGGCGATGAGCACCGGCTCGATCCCCGATTGCTCCATCTCACGCACGAACGGCATGGCCTCGAGCGCGGGGACGTCGGCGATCAACAGGCTGTCAGCGCCTTTTTCGGCGGCATCGCGCATGAAGCCGGGCCGAGCGAGAATGAGATTGGCATAGGTAAGGATGCCGACAGGAACATCGGGATGCTTGTCTCGAAACCCTTTGATCAAGTCGAAGCAATCGCCCACGCGAACGCCCGCTTCAAGGGCGCGCTTGGCAGCCGCCTGGATCACTGTCCCGTCTGCAACCGGGTCGGAGAACGGAATTCCGACCTCGATCATGTCCGTGCCGCCTTCAACGAGGGCGTCGAGCAGCTTCAAACTCGTCTGCGGATCGGGGTCGCCGAGCATCAGGAAGCCCCCGAACGCGGCCTCACCGCGCTCTTTCAGGCGCCCGAACATTCTCGCGTATCGGCTCATGTCGCCGCTCCGATCAGATGCTGGGCCTGCGCGACGTCTTTGTCGCCGCGCCCCGACAGTCCGACGACGAGGACGGCATCGGGTTGCTGGTCCGCGATCTTCAATGCGTGGGCGAGGGCATGGGCGGATTCGAAGGCGCACAGAATGCCCTCATGAGTCGCCAGCGCCTTGAACGCCGCGAGCGCTTCTGCATCGGTCGCGCCCACATATTCGGCGCGGCCAGTCTCCTTC
>DASSFK010000298.1:0-3321 GCA_035694565.1 Sphingomicrobium sp. | reverse complement strand
AAGAAATTCCGGGGCGCCGCGCGCGACGTGATGTTCGCCGAGATGACCCGGCTGGGCAACGACCGAGTGTCGCTCCGCCGCCGATTGCTGGCGATCGTCGAGCAGGTCCGCGGCCTTCGCGAGGTCGAGGACCGCAAGCTGGTCGTCGCCGGCTATTGCTTCGGTGGGAAATGCGCGCTCGACGTCGCTCGAACCGGTACCGACATTTCCGCTTCGGTAGCATTCCATGGCCTCCTCGATCCGCCCAACTGGCCGACCGAGAAGACGAGCACGAAAGTCGTGGTCTTCCACGGCTGGGACGATCCGCTGGCGCCGCCCGATCACGTGGTCGCGCTGGGCACGGAGCTGACGGAGGCCGGCGCCGACTGGCAGATCCACGCTTTCGGCAACGTCCGCCACGGCTTCACCAATCCCAACGCGCACAAGATCGGGCTCGACGCCGTGCGATTCGACGAGCTTGCGGCGGAGCGGTCGTGGACGAGCTTCATCAATTTGCTCGAGGAGGTGTTCGGCTGAGCATGGCGGACACGATCGGAGAGGCGGAGGCCGCCAACCGGCTGATGCGGCTCGCGAAGGACATCGCGCGCCACGACAAGCTTTATCACGATCAGGACGCTCCGGAGATCCGCGACTCGGACTATGACGCACTGGTCCGCGAGAATCGCGAGCTGGAGGAGCGCTTTCCGCATCTGGTACGGGCGGATTCGCCGTCGAAGCGCCTGGGGGCGGTGCCGACGACCGCGCTGGCCAAGGTTGCCCATGCGCGACCGATGCTCAGCCTCGAAAATGCCTTCAGCGAAGATGAGGTCGCGGACTTCGCCGGGCGGGTGCGGCGGTTCCTGAACCTGCCGGCGGACGCGTTCGTGGCGATGACGGCGGAGCCCAAGATCGACGGACTGTCCTGCTCGCTTCGATACGAAAATGGCGAGCTCGTGCTGGCGGCGACGCGTGGCGACGGTGCCGTCGGCGAAGACGTGACGGCGAACGTGCGAACGATTTTCGACATTCCGAAGCGGCTTTCGGGAGCGCCGGGAGTGCTCGAAGTCCGGGGCGAAGTGTACATGTCCAAGGCGGATTTCGAGGCGCTCAACGAGCGTCAGGAAGCGTCCGGCGGCAAGATTTTCGCCAATCCGCGCAACGCCGCCGCGGGGTCGCTCCGCCAGAAGGATGCAAACATCACCGCGGCCAGGCCGCTGCGCTTCCTGGCGCACGGCTGGGGCGAGATTTCCGAGCCGCTTGCGGACACTCAGCTCGAGGCGATGAAGCGTATCGAAGACTTCGGAATCCCGGTCAGCGACCTTCTCGTCCGCTGCGACGATCTGGCGGCGATGCTCGCCCATTATCGCGCGATCGAGAAGGCTCGGGCGGAACTGCCGTTCGACATCGACGGAGTTGTCTACAAGGTCGATCGGCTCGACCTGCAGGAGAGGCTCGGCTTCGTCGCCCGCGCGCCGCGCTGGGGACTTGCGCACAAGTTTCCGGCGGAGAAGGCCGAGACGACGCTCGAAGCGATCGACATCCAGGTCGGACGGACCGGCAAGCTCACGCCCGTCGGCCGACTGACTCCGGTCGGCGTCGGGGGAGTGATCGTCGCCAACGTCACGCTTCACAATCGCGACGAGATCCAGCGGCTCGGCCTTCGCGTCGGGGACCGCGTTCGAATTCAGCGGGCGGGCGACGTGATCCCGCAGGTCGTCGAGAACCTCACGCGCGATGAGGTCCGCGATCCCTACCTGTTCCCGGACCATTGCCCCCAATGCCGCAGCGAGGCGGTCGCCGAGGACGGCGAGGTCGACGTCCGCTGCACCGGAGGCCTGATCTGCCCCGCACAGAGATTCGAGCGGCTTCGGCATTTCGTGTCGCGCGGAGCGCTCGACATCGAGGGTCTCGGGGAGAAGTCGATTGCAGAGTTCATCGAACTCGGCTGGCTCCAGTCGCCCGCCGATATCTTCCGCCTCAAGACGTTCCGCGACCAGCTGATCGGGCGCGAGGGCTGGAAGGAAAAGTCGGTCGACAATTTGCTTGGCTCGATCGAGGCGAAGCGGGCGCCGGACGGCCCGCGCTTCCTGTTCGGCCTGGGCATCCGCCACGTCGGAATCGTGACTGCTCGCGACCTTCTGAAATGCTTCGGCACGGTTGAGGAATTGCGCCGTGCCGCGACGTCGGACGGCGGGGAAGCGGAGCTGTCTTCGGTGCAGGGCGTCGGCCCCGTCGTCGCCCAGGCGCTCGTCGATTTTTTCCATGAAGAGCATAATCGCGACGTGTTCGACGATCTCCTTTCCGAAGTCAGGCCGAAGCCGTTCGTGAGCGATTCCAGGCAGACCGAATGGACCGGCAAGACGATCGTCTTCACCGGCAGCCTCGAGACCATGAGCCGCGACGAGGCCAAGGCTCAGGCGGAACGCCTGGGAGCTCGGGCGGCCGGATCGGTCAGCGCGAAGACCGACCTCGTGGTCGCGGGACCAGGCGCAGGCTCGAAGCTCAAGAAAGCCGAGGAACTCGGCATCCGAGTGGTCAACGAGGCCGAATGGGCGCAGATCGTCGCGGATTCCTGACCCACGTCATGATTGCTGACGACCGCGCCTAGGCGTCGGTGGACTCCCGCTCGGCGTCGCGCATCGCGAACTTCTGGATCTTGCCGGTAACGGTCATCGGGAATTCCTCGACGATCCGGATTCGTGCCGGGACCTTGTGGTGCGAGATTCGCTCCTTGCACCAGGCGAGCATCTCGGCGGCGTCCAGCGGCGCCTTTGGACGGATCCAGGCGCAGACCTGCTCGCCGAACCGCTCGCACGGGATTCCGAACACGGCGGCGTCGGCAACGGCCGGGTGCGTCGAGAGGAACTGCTCGACCTCCGCGGGATAGATGTTCTCGCCGCCACGGATGATCATGTCCTTGATTCGGCCGACGATGCGGACCCGGCCTCGTTCGTCCATCGTCGCCAGGTCGCCGCTGTGCATCCAGCCGTCGCGGATTGCGGCGGCGGTCGCATCGGGCTGGTTCCAGTAGCCGATCATCACGCCCGGCCCGCGCGAGCAATATTCGCCAGGTGTTCCAGCCGGGACGAGATTGCCCTCCTCGTCGATCACCCGGCCCTCGAACTGCGGGATCATCGTGCCGACAGTCTCGGTGCGGGTTTCGAGATCGGCATCCGACGCGGTCTGCGTGCTGAGCGGGCTCGTCTCGGTCATTCCGTAGGCGATCGTGATCTCCTCAAGGTTCATCTCGTCGATCATCCGCCGCATCATCGGAGCAGGGCAGAGCGCGCCGGCGGCGATTCCGGTGCGGAGCGACGACAGGTCGAACGCCTTGAATTCGCT
>DASSFK010000297.1:0-2793 GCA_035694565.1 Sphingomicrobium sp. | reverse complement strand
CGGCCTGATCGCCTCCCAGTGGGCCAAGCTGCTCGGCCTTCGCGTCATCGGAACGGTTTCGACCGACGAAAAGGCGGAGCTCGCCAGGCGGCACGGCTGCGACGAGATCATCTTCTATCGCCGCGAAGACGTACCCAGTCGCGTCAAGGAGCTGACCGACGGTGAAGGCGTCACGACGGTCTTCGACACGGTCGGCAAGGACACGTTCGAAGGCTCGCTCAAATCGCTGAAGCGCCGCGGCGTGCTGGTCGGATGCGGAACCGCGTCGGGCCCGTTCCCGCCGATCGATGCGCTGCAGCTCGCGATCCAGGGCTCGGTCTATTTCACCCGTCCGGCGCTGGCCGACTACATCGCCGATCCGATCGAGCGCTCAGAACTTTCGAACGCGCTGTTCGAGCGAGTCGCCGACGGACGCATCAAGATCGAGATCAATCAGCGCTACGAGCTGGACGACGCGGTGCAGGCCCATCGCGACCTTGAGGCCGGAAAGACGACGGGATCGTCGATCTTCGTCGTCTGATGCGGGTCGAGAAGCTCACCACCCATATCGGGGCCGAGGTCGTCGGGGTCGAGCTCAAGGAGGCGATCCTGAACGACGATCTGTTCGGAACGCTGAGCGCGGCGCTGCTTGAACACAAGGTCTTGTTCCTTCGCGACCAGCTCATTTCCAAGGCCGAGCACGTCGCGTTCGCCAGCCGTTTTGGTCAACTTGAGGACCATCCGGTCGCGGGGAGCGATCCCGATCATCCGGGCCTCGTGTGTATCTACAAGGATCTCGAATCACCGCCCGACCATTACGAGAATGCGTGGCATTGCGACGCGACGTGGCGCGAGAAGCCACCGATGGGCGCGGTTCTCCGCTGCCTCGAATGCCCGCCGGTAGGAGGCGACACGGTCTGGGCGAACATGGCGCGCGCTTACGAAGACCTCGCCGATCACATCAAGGACAGCATCGACGGGCTCTATGCGCGCCATTCGATCGAGGCGACGTTCGGAGCGCGCATGCCGATCGAGAAGCGCCACGGGCTGAAGGAACGCTTCCCGGACGCCGAGCATCCGGTGGTCCGCAAGCATCCCGAGACCGGCGAGCGCGTTCTGTTCGTGAACAGCTTCACGACCCACTTCACCAATTTTCATACCTCGGAGAACGTCCGCTACGGCCAGGATTATGCGCCGGGCGGCTCGAACCTGCTCAACCACCTGATCGCCCGAGCGACGATCCCCGAGTACCAGGTCCGCTGGCGATGGCGCCCGAACAGCGTCGCGATCTGGGATAATCGCTGCACCCAGCATTACGCGGTCATGGATTACTGGCCCGCCGTCCGGAGGATGGAGCGCGCGGGCATCATCGGCGACAAGCCCTACTAACGGAGAGAACGACCATGCAGTTCATGGACGACAGCCTGCTGCCCGAGAACCAGGATCCGCTGGTGATCCAAGTGGCGCCCTACGCGCCGAGCTTCCTGCCGCGGGACTCCGACGACATCGCGGTGTCGATGAAGGACCAGGTCCAGAAGGCCGTGGACTGTTACAACGCGGGCGCCACCGTCCTCCACGTCCACGTTCGCGAGCCCGATGGTAAGGGCTCGAAGCGCCTCGAAATGTTCAACGAGATGCTCGATCGCCTGCGCAGCGCCGTGCCGGGAATGATCCTTCAGGTCGGCGGCTCGATCAGCTTCGCTCCGAAGGACGAGGGCGAAGCGGCCAAGTGGCTCGGCGACGACACTCGCCACATGCTCGCCCAGCTGGATCCCGCTCCGGATCAGGTTACCATCGCGATCAACACCAACCAGATGAACGTGATGGAGCTCATCACCGACGAGGACGCAGCCGGCACCTCGATGGGCGAGCCCGACTACAAGCACGCTTATACCGAGATGTATTACGAGTCCGGCCCGGGCTTCGTGAAAGAGCATCTGAAGCGGCTCGTCGGCGCGGGCATCCAGCCGCACTTCATGATCGGCTCGGTCAAGGATCTCGAGACCGTCGAGCGCATCGTTCGCCAGGGCCAGTACATGGGACCATATGTCCTCAACTGGGTCTCGATCGGCGGCGGCCACGACGGCCCCAATCCGCGCAACCTGATGGAATTCATAAACCGCGTCCCGCAGAATGCGGTTCTCACCGTCGAGGGGCTCATGCGCCACGTCTATCCGCTCTGCACGATGGGCATCGCGATGGGCCTGCACGTGCGCGTCGGGCAGGAGGACAATCTTTACGGCCGTCGCGGCGAGCGCGCGACTTCGGTCCAGCAGATCGAGAAGATGGTCCGGCTGTCGCAAGAATTGTGGCGTCCAATCGCGACGGCCGAGCAGGCTCGCCAGATCTACCGCATCGGCACCTTCTATTCGAGCATCGACGAGACTCTCGAAAGGAACGGCTGGCTCCCGAACCGCAAGCCGGTGGCAGTGGCTCGGCGCGAAGCGGCGTGAACCACCTGCCCGTCAGCAGGCCGCGGGTCGCGGCCTACGCCTGGGTGGTGTTCGCACTGACCTTCGGCCTGCTGATTTCCGACTACATGGCGCGGCAGGTGTTGAATGCCGTGTTCCCGCTGCTGAAGGCGGAATGGAGCCTTACGGACGGCCAGCTTGGCTTCCTGTCGGGGGTCGTGGCCCTGATGGTCGGACTCCTGACCTGCCCGATCTCGCTGCTCGCCGACCGGCTCGGCCGGGTGAAGAGCATCGCCGCCATGGCCGCGCTCTGGAGCGTCGCGACCCTGCTCTGCGGCGCGGCCCAGAATTACCCGCAGATGCTTGCCGCGCGAGTCCTCGTCGGAGTCGGCGAAGCCGCCTA
>DASSFK010000296.1:0-6987 GCA_035694565.1 Sphingomicrobium sp. | reverse complement strand
CGCTTGTCACTTCCGGGAATCTTGCCGCGGCCAAGCTGCGTCAACAGCCAGCGGCTCATGTCGTTGGCGCTGATCGCGAGCCCGCCTGCGGGCGCGGCGTTTTGCGCAATCGTCGCATTTTCATCGAGCGGGGCCTGCGTGCCCAGTCCGTGGATTGGACCGTCGTTGCGGCTGTGCGGACGCGCGTGGTTGGGGTTCGCCTGGAACTCCTTGTCGGTGTTGGTCGAGTTTTTCATGCCCAGCGGGCCGAAGACGTGGCCGTGAAGATACTTTTCCCACGTTTCGCCGGTGACTTCCTCGATCAGCTGCCCGGCGGCCATGTAGAGGATATTGTCATAGGCATAGCCGCTTCGGAAACTGGTCGCCGGCTTCAGGTAGCGGATCCGCCGCACCGTCTCCTTGCGCGACAAGGTGCTGTTCGGGAGGAACAGGAGATCGCCCTGGCCGAGCCCGAGCCCGCTGCGGTGAACGAGGAGATCGCGGATCGTCATCTCGCGCGTGACCCACGGGTCGAACATGCGGAAATCGGGCATGTGGTCGATGACCTTGTCGTCCCACTTGATCTTGCCCTCGTCGACCAAAGTCGCGAGCGCCGCGTTGGTGAAGGCCTTGCCCGTTGAGCCGGTGAAGAAGATCGTATCGGCATCAACCGGCTTATTGGTCGTGATGTCGCGGACGCCCCAACCATGCGCGAGCGTGACCTTGCCGTCCTCGACGATCGCGATGGTGACACCGGGCACGCCGATGTCCGTTCGAAGCTGCTCGACCCGCTGTTCGAATCCGGCTGGCGGAGCGGCATCCGCAACGCCGCCGAGCGCGATCAACGAGGCCGCAGCGAACAAATCGCGCAACGCGACACGAGCCTTCATCTTCAATCCCCCTTCATTCAGTTCTGGAGCGCCGCCTCACCCGCGCGTTCGTTTCGGAAGATCTTCCACACCCCGATCGTCAGCAGAGGCAGGACGAAGACTCCCAGGAAAATATAGGCGAGCGCCCGGTATCCGTTGGCGATCAGCGCAACGAGGCCGAAGCGGCCCGCGGCGAACATGCAGAGCGCAAGGAGAGTGAGGCCGATTGCAAGGCGCGCATGGTGCGAGAGCGGAGCGCCTTTGCGCGCTTCCCACGCCGCATCGATGCGCTCGTTGACGGCGTGGACGGCACTGGTCCCGCTTTCCAGAAGCGCCGCGAAGATCATCGCCTGGAACAATAGGTGGAACCACGGCAGCCCCATTTTCTGAAGCAGGAAATCGGATGGCAGAGGCGCGTCCTTGATGGCTGGATAGAAGGCCACCATCGGAATGAAGAACAGCAGCGCCGGAAGCATGGTCAGCGGTCCCGCCAGCAGGCCCGAAATCACTGCGTCGCGGTCGGTCACGAGATGCCGAAGCACGGGCAGGATGATTACTGCGCCGACCGTATTGTAGCTGGCGTAGGTCAAACCGCCCATCGCCCAGCCGCTGGTCTCCGGATGGGCCGAGAACGACGGCCCGATCAGATGTCCGAACGAATAGAGCGCAAAGACGATGAAGAGGACATAGACTCCGTAGAGCAGGTACGAAACGTCGCGGAACAGGCGCTCGACCGCGCTGTTCCCGAAGGTCACGACGCCGGCGATCCCAAGCATCAGTGCGACCGTTCCGGCCCATTCCGGCGCCCCGAATACGGCGGCGGCGATCGCTCCTGCCGCGGCGCCGTAAACGGCGAGGATGAGGATCACGAGCAGCAGATAGGCGAGTTCGAATGCGATCCAGCCGGGACCGAGCAAGCGCTTGAAGAAGGTGCGGTAGTCGAACGCCTGCAGCCGCCGGGCCATCACGAAAGTAACGACTGACAACAGGCTCATGATCAACGTCGCAAAGCCGATCGCCATCAATCCGCCGCGCGGCCCTGCCGGAAGGAAGAATTCCGCCAGCTCGCGGCCCGTCGCATAGCCGCCCCCGATGACGAAGGCCTTGAGGCCAAGGCCGGGCAGCAGGATTCGCTTGAACCAGCTTTGCCCGCCGGTTGCCGCGGTCGAGCTCACGATTTCAGGCACTCGTCGATGAGCTCCTCGAAGCCGCTGCCGCCGCGGATCGGGTCGCAGACCGGAAGTCCGAGCCGCGCGGACTCGGTCTCGCAAAGCTGAGCCGCACTCGCCTCGTTCATCGCGAACGTGTTCAATGAAATGCCGCCGCAACGGATCTTCGGGTTCGTTCGAGAGCCGAGCTGGATCGTGAGATCGATGATCGTGTCGACTGACGGAACGGCGAACTCCTCGTCTCCCAGAAGCCGGGTTCTCGTTGGATCATGGCAGACCACGAACACGTCGGGCTGGCTGCCATGAAGCAAGGCGAGCGACACTCCGGCATAGGCCGGATGAAGGATCGATCCCTGTCCTTCGATCACGTCCCAGTGATCCTCCGCGGCGTCCGGGCTCAGAATCTCCGCGGCACCCGCGGCGAAATCCGAAACGACCGCGTCCATCGGAATTCCGCCGCCGGAAATCATGATGCCGGTCTGGCCCGTCGCTCGGAAGTCGACATCTGCGCCGCGCTCCGCAAAACCGCGGGCAATCGAAAGCGCAGTGTATTTCTTGCCGAGCGCACAATCGGTGCCGACGGTAAGCAGCCTCCTGCCTCTCCGTTTCAGGCCGGTCGCGATGGGGATGTTGGAAGGCGGTGTTCTTATGTCGATCAACTGCCGGCCTCTACGTTCGGCGCCGTAGCGAAGCTCGGGAATGCAACCGAGCTTCGAATGCATGCCGCTGACGATATCCAGTCCAGCGTCCAGTGCTTCGACCAGTGCCGGAATCCAGGAATCCGCAATGAACCCACCCGAATTGGCAACGCCGATCACAAGTGCCCTCGCGCCGCGATCGGCAGCGTCCGCGGGAGTAAGCTGGGGCAGACCGACGCTGATCTTCGCTGCGGGCAACGAGAACTCGCCCACGCAAAGGTCGGGCGCCCAGTCGCGAAGTCCGAAGGCGGTCTTCGCGAACCCGGCCTCGACCGTGTCACCAAGGAACAGAAGGTACGGCTGTGGCAGTGCGAGCCGGGCGGTTTTCCCCCCGTGCCCGGCCCGCACTGCTGCCGAGGCTTCCCCCGGATCGTTGATCATCGGCGCTCCTAGAAGCCTGCCGTGAGCGACAAGCCGATAGTCCGCGGCCGCGTGAGAGCGGCACGGATGGCGTTATCCGGAAGGATGTTGTTGCCGATCAGCTGATCCTCGAGAAGCGCGAGCGAGCTCACACCTTCCGTGTTCGTGAGGTTCTTCACGTAAGCTTCGATCGCAAACCGGTCGATCTCGATGCCGGCGCGCAAATCGATGGTCGCATAATCGCTGATGTGCCGTTGTGGCGTGAACGCAAAGATGAAGCTGCCGTCCGGATTAACTCCAACGATGTCGGAGATGTTGAAGTTGTCGCGCTGACTTCCGGTGTACGCGATTGTTCCGCCGACATAGGCGGTGGCGGAGCTGGACACCTTCCACTCGTAGTCGGTGTTCAGGCCGAAGCTGACCTTCGGAACGAATGGCAGCCTGTCACCGTCGAACCCGCCGGCCAGCGGAGGCGTGTCCTCGGTCAGGTGGGCATCGATCCAGGCCCCGTTCACGCCCAGTGTCAGCCCGGTCACCGGCTTCAAGAGCAGCGACGCTTCGATACCGTTGCTGGCTGCGGAGCCGCCGTTGACGTTCACACCGACGCCACTGACCACGCTGAAAAGCTGAATGTCTTGCCATTTGAGGTGATAGGCCGCGATGTCGAACGACGCGCCGTGACCGAGGTCGTTCTTCAGGCCGATTTCGTAACTGGTCAGCGTGTCCGAAGAATAGGTGCGCGGAACGTTTGGCGGGACGGGCGGCGCAACGACGTTGGGCCCACCGGGACGGTAGCCCTTCGCGATTCGGGCATAGACTGCCATTCGATCGTTGATCTCGTAGCGCGGCGATATTGCATAGGTGAACACGCTCTCATCGGACTTGGTGACGAAGTCAGATGCTCCGACAAGACCGAGGTCGCTGGCCGTTACCTGGTGCGCGGACTGGTCGTTCTTCGCGATCCGCCCGCCAGCCGTGATGTCGAATTGATCGGTCGCATGCCAGGTCACATTCGCGAAGCCGGCAATCTCCTTGTACTTGGAATCGATGCGGGCGGTCGCGAGATCGTCGAGCAGCGGGATCCCGAACGGCTGGCGTGTGATCAGGTCGACCGATCCGATGAACTGGTCGATCGTACCTTCTTCGTGCGTGTAATAGCCACCCACCATCCACTCGAACGTATCGCTCGATGGTGACGCGAGGCGAACTTCCTGGGTGAACTTCTTCAGGTTCGTCTGCTGGTCCTGGAACGGCCCGATGACCTGCCCCGGCACAAGCGCGCCGGCTATCACATTGAGCGCGGTTCCGAGGATCGGCACGGCATCAATATTGAAGGTCTGATCCTGCTTGCTGAAGCTGGTCGACGAAAGCAGCGAAGCAAAGCCGAAGTCATATTCGACGACTCCGTTGAAGACCCGGTATTTCAGCTCGTTGGGATCCTCGAAATACCGGCTCTGCCGAAGCTTGCCGTCGATCGGATCATAATTGACCTGATCGACTTCTACGTCGCTGGATGCGTCGGATTTGATGTGCTGAGCCATCGCGGTCAGGCGGATCGAAAGCTCCGACGTCGGCTTGAACAGCACGGACCCACGTCCGCCCCAGCTCTGGCCCTCGTTGATGTCCTTTCCACCAAGAGCGGGAACGCCAAGGAAATTGGTGTCGGAACCGGTACCGTCAATCCAGCCGGCGTTCTTGCGATAGAAACCCGATCCACGGAACGCCGCAACGTCGCCGAGCGGCGCGTTGACCATGCCGCTGACATTGTAGCCCGTGCCGCCACCATCAACGAACTCGATGCCCGCGCGTCCACGAGCATGGAATTCGCCGAACTCGGGCGTGTTGGTGACGAACTTGAGGACGCCGCCAAGCGAGCTCGCCCCGTAGAGTGTGCCCTGCGGGCCGCGCAAAACTTCGATGCGGGCAACGTCGAAGGTATCGAAATCGCCGGCCAGGATGGCACCGTTGACGAGGCCGGTGCTGGAGCCGAAGGGCGTTTCATCGACATAGACAGCAACAGTCGAGCTGACGCCGCCCGTGTTGACGCCGCGCAGAACGAGGCGGCCGACGCCAGGCTCGCTCTGCTCGAGGCTTAGGCCAGGAACCTGGCTCAGGTAGTCCGAGAAAGTGACCGAGTGCTGCCGTTCAAGCGTTTCGCCGCCGACGACAGTGACCGACTGCGGAATGTCGAGGATCGCTTCCTGGCGCTTCTGCGCGGTGACGATGATTTCTTCGCCCTGCAATTCTTGGGCTTGCGGGGCTGCCGCTTCGGTGGCCGCCGGCGTATCCTGCGCGTTTGCGGCGGTGCCCAGAGTGACGGCCAGCACGGCCGCCGAACCCAAAAGTGCAAATCGTGATTTGAAACCGAGCCTGTTCATGTGCACTCCCCTTTGTTCAATGCCTGCCGTCCCCACGGTCAGGCCCAGGTCGCCCCCAACAGGCGCCTGAAATTGCCTCCCAGAACCAATTTGATGTTCGCGTCCGAATAGCCGCGGCGGATCAGCGCCTCGGTCAGGTCGAAGACCTTCCGGGGATGGTCGAAGCCGTCGATGTCGATCTTGTCGCGAAATGCGTAGCTCGATTTGTACGAGGCCTTCAGCGCCTTGTACTGATCGGGCTGCATGTCGTCGTAGCCATTGAGGTCGGCATCCGATCCGATACCGACGTGCTCGATACCAACCAGCTTGGCGACATGATCGACATGGTCGGCCATGTCCGAAACGGACGTCGGATCCTTGCCCTTCACGAACATTCGGACCCCGGTGATGCCCATCACTCCGCCCTTGGCCGCGAGCTTTCTGATCACCTCGTCGGCCTTGTTGCGCGGATGAGGATTGAGCGACTTGCAGTTAGAATGGGTGATCGCGATCGCCTTTGGCGAGATCTCGATCGCGTCGAGCGTGGTCTTTTCGCCGCAATGCGACGTGTCGATCAGCATCCCGACCTTGTTCATTTCCTTGATGATCGCTTCGCCGAAGTCACTGACTCCGCCATCGATGCGATCGGTCGAACCGGAACCGATCAGGTTCTGGCTGTTATAGGTCAGCTGCGAGCAGCGAAGCCCGAGCCGGTAGAAATTCTGGACGTCCTCCGGCTTTTCGAACTGCTCCGCATTCTGGATGCCCATGATGATCGCGTACTTGCCCTCGGCCTTGGCATGATCGAGGTCCGCGACCGTCCCGACGAGCGTGAAGTCATCGGCCTGGCGTCCGACCCAGCCTTGATAGGCAGCGAGGAATTCGAGGGCCTGCGCCTTCGATCCCGGTCCGCCGAGGCCGACGCTGTGATGGAATCCGGTGATTCCCGACGCTTTATAGTCCTCGAGGTCCTTCGCACCGAACGGCCGATCGAAGAACGTCGGGTCGAAGTCGAGCTTCAGAGGAGCGAGCATGTCGATGACGAGCGCTTCTCGAACCAGCGTGATCGCGCGGGCGGAATAGGTCCGTCCGGGCGCCGCAGCGAAGGCGAAGCTGCCCCGGTTGACCATCGGGAAGGCCGCTGCTCCCGCCGCCAGTCCGCCGAGCAATACGCCGCGCCTGTTCACTCGCGCCTCAAGCATTCTGTGACCTCGCAATTCCTTCTGGGACGTCGGTTAGGTCGGCTCCGGACGGTCGCTGCGCCTGGGCCAGGACCCGCTTGGTCGGGCGATCGAGAAGGAACAATAGGACCCCCGCGACGGAAGCGATCGCCGCAAGCATCACGAAGAACTGGATGTGGCCGAAGTGGCTCCACAGGCGTCCGACCTGTCCGGCCACGAGGCTTCCGGTAAAAGTGGCGAGGTACCAGGATGCCACCGTCGTCGCCCCGAGCTTCTGGGGTGCGAGCCTCGCAAAGACGCCGAGCCCGTTGGGAAGAATGTAGAGCTCGCCGAGCGTGAAGATCACGAAATAGGTGAGCAGCCAGATCCAGTGC
>DASSFK010000295.1:0-12359 GCA_035694565.1 Sphingomicrobium sp. | reverse complement strand
CACGGGAATGCATCCCGACGCCATGCCTTCCAGTCCGGTTCGGCCGAAGGCCTGGTAATCCGAAAGGTCGAGGAACAGATCGGAGTGGCGAAGCGTGCTTGCGACCTGACTGCGGTCCAGCACGCCCAGTGAAACGAGGCGAGGTGACGGACGCAGTCCGACGTCTGCCAGGTCCTTCTGGTCACAGCCGAAAAACGTGACTTCTACTCGATGCCCATAAGTGGACACGACTTGCTCCAGGATCCGGACCGTTCTCTTCGGTGCCCGCCGCGGCGTCTTCGGCCGGATCATGGCCGTAATTCGCAAGGGCTCGCCGAGCGTCCGATCGAACGGATAATAAACGTCGTGGTCGATGCTGGCCTTCACCCGCCGCACGTCGACGTTGTGGTTGGCCTCAACGATCGAGCAGAGCCAGTCGGTTTTGGCGAACAACAAAGCGGATTTCATCAAGTCGAAGGAGTCCCTCGCCTCGCACCATTCGCGGCTCCCTGGAGGATAGAACAGCGGTTCATAGTCCTGAATGTAATATCCAAGGCCCAGCGGCGCACTTCGGCAAATCGCACTCGCCTCGACAACGGTCCGGGCGGACAATGCGGTAGTGGCGATGACCAGATCATAGTCAGCAATGATCGACGCAAGCTCATCGGTCTTTGAATAGACGGGATTTT
This sequence comes from Sphingomicrobium sp., assembly GCA_035694565.1. Classification (GTDB taxonomy): domain Bacteria; phylum Pseudomonadota; class Alphaproteobacteria; order Sphingomonadales; family Sphingomonadaceae; genus Sphingomicrobium. The sequence goes on along the minus strand of DASSFK010000295.1, from coordinate 11,691 downwards.
CTACCCCGGCGCGCTGCAGTTCCGGATATCTGATCTGGAACTGGGACGCGAGAGAACGAGGCGTCGCAATGGCCGCGCCAACGCCAATCCGTCGTAAGCCGACCACTTCTTGAACGATCGAATGTGCGCCGCCGCCACCGCCGGCGCTCGGGAGAACGAAGATAACGTGCATCTATGCCTTCTGCAGCTGGGGCGTTTCGCTTTGGTCGTCGAGGCTTTCTTGAACCGGGAGTTCATCGAGCGCCTCGCATTCTTCAATCGCTCCATCGAGATCGGCGAGCTCGGTGGCAATTGCCTGCCTCACCGCGACAAGCGCCGGAGTTTCTCGAAAGCGTGCCGTAAGCAAGCTGATGTCGATTTCGGGGTGCAGCTTGCGTAGCGCTTCATTGCCCTGCTTCGTCAATTCCTGACGCCGGGCATTGCCGAAGCTCGCCGACTTGACGTGATAAACGTAGACGTCGTCGGCGACCGCGAGCACCACGCCGGCTTTCCCGGCCCTCAGACAAAGATCATTCTCTTCGCCATAACCCGCTGGGAAAGCAGCCGAATTCAAGCCACCCAGGCCAACGAATACGGATCGCTTCATGAGCGTGCAAAAACCATTGAGGAGGGGAACTTCGGGATAGTCCTTGAGCGATACCTTGCGGACGAGGCCTGCCATGTCCTCAGGCGTCATCCCCGAAGGAAGCCGGTTCACCTTCCATTTGCGTGACGCGTCGTAAAGTTCCGGAATGGACTGGTAGCTTGCGGCATTCGACAAGGGGCCGACGAAAGCGACATTCGGATTGGACCTGGCGCAGGTGAGCATTCCTTCGAGCCATCCGCGAGTGACGAGCGTGTCACTGTTGAGAAGGACAACCCATTCCGTATCCGCTGATCGAATTCCGAAATCGGCTGCGAAGGTATACCCCTTGTTCCGTTCGAGACTCCGTACCTGGACCCATGGCTTGTCACGGGCATACCCATCGAGAGCTTCGCGAACCGTTTGATCGGATCCATCATCGATGACTCGCACAAGGATCGGAACGGTAGTCGAGCCGTTCAGCGAATCGAGGCAAGCCAAGGTTTCGGACAGCGCGTTGAACACCGGTATGACGATCGTCACCGGTTCGCGCGACGACCACTTCAGCGGCGGAGGGACTGCCAGGGGCTTATCCGATGCCAGGCGGACCGGCGTTGGCCCGCGCCAGTGGGCAACGGATTTAAGAGTTTCGATCTGAAGCTGAATATTGCGATCCTCGACCGCCAGCCTTGAGCTGTCGGCCGCCTTTTCCGACAGCTCCGGAGCAGTAACCTCGACATCAAACAGCGAGATTACGGTCGGATTGCGGAAATCGAAAACAAGGCGAAAGCTCTCTTCGACTTCCGTGTCGTCCGAATATTCCACGTCGGGAGCTTCCGCGGCCATGGAGTCGAACTCGAACTGCTCGATTTCCCGAGTGATCGGCAGCTTGCGGGCGAAGACTGCGATGGTGTCATCGCGTTCTTCGAAGCTGTTGCTGGTCGTTAGCCGCGTTCGGCGGACGACATGAACGCGGTCGATGACCGCGAACTGGGAGATGGGCTCGACGTGTTGTGCGAGCATTTGAGTGGCGGCAAGGGTAGCTCCGGCCCTGAAACGCAGTCGAAGGGGGCGATCATCCAAGTCGTCGACGGAAAGATCGGCCTCCAGACGGAGAAATGGGCGTACCTCGGTAGCGGCGACGGCGAGTCCCAGATTACCGTCTATCGGGTGCATGATCGCCCTGGTGTAGACCGGCGACGGCGTTCCTCGGTTGATTACCGTCCATCCGCTGCAAATTTCGCCGAGCATGGCGTGCTGACGGAGGCCGGGACCATTTGGCCATTCCTGCAATCCCGGGTTTCGAAGGAGGTTCGCACTTTCGGGCGTTATCGCGACGTCATCGATCCGCCTTGAGTTTCCAAGCGCAACGTCAAGGTCGGTGACCTTTCGTCCCGACGCCTCCACTTCGAACGTTAAGTCGGTCGAAATTGAGCGCTTATTCTTAAGGTCGACCCGGAGCACCGACCATTCCTGATTGCTGCGGCTGGTCGCCGAGGATTCGGCGAGGATTCCATCGCTATCCCTGAGCCGAGCCTTGACCTGTGCCTTCTTCGTGGACCGTACGAAAACGGTGATCGACGCGCTGTCCTTGCCGCCTGGAAGCTCGCGTATCTCCTGGGCGAGTGCCAGCGGATCGCTTCCGGAAACTCGAGCGACGTGGGCGATATGGCCGGAAACGCTGTGTTCATCCGCTAATTCCGCCGGGAAGGCGAAGAAGCCATTCTCGATCGCCGCATTGTCCGAGGCCCGCCACGGCGACGATGGCTCGCCAACATTGCGAAATTGGACGTCTTCCAGGACTGGCCATTCGATGCGCGTCCGGATCGCGGTCCCACAGTAAAGGATTTCGATCGCGCCGCTTCCGAGATCGAAGCCGGCGGGCTTCCTGACTTCGATTACCCTCGAAGACGTCGAGATCTCGTCTTCGACGGCGTTGTTTCCGTCCAGGAAGCGAAATTTGACTGGGAGCGGACCGGACTGTTCGAAGTTGCCGGTCAATTGGACCCGCAAACTGTTCTCATGCTCCATGATCGAAGCGAGAATTTGAATCCTGGGAATTGGAACTGCCAATCCGGCCTCCTTGAGGCCCGGCAGCGCAATCTCGACATCGCCCGAGAGCAGATAGTGGAGCGCGTGGTCGTCGAGATGAGCCGTAAACGTGCCTTCGGCCTGACTCCCGATTACCGGGACGGACGAAACAACGCGGTCCTGACCGGACCAGATTTCGAGGCTCAAGGCATTGCCCCACGGATAAGCCCCGATGCGACCCTGGATTTCGGCTGATTTTCCAAGGATTACACGGTGGATTTCGAGCGGAGCCCCGGACACTGCATTTTGAGATACCATCGGCTGCTTCGAACGAAGCTCGGTGCCGGATTCTGCATCTACAACCTTGGCCTCGAGAGGTCCTGTGAGCTCGCCATCGTAGTAGATTGCGAATGCATAATTGCCATCGCCGCCATGGTGAGACTGGACCAGCCCGTCAAACCGGTCACCTCGTGCGCTGCCTATGCGCTTCCCGTCGACGAATACGTCAACATCATGCTTTCGCTCGGGATTCCGATTATCAAGAATCCAGCCGGAGATGACCCTTTCCCGGCCACGGAAAAAGCCGTTCACGACTGGCTCCGCACCCACTTCGGCCGTTTCCGCCGGTCGGCGGCGTCCTATCAAACCCACCATTTTCTCCCAGACACGCAACTCGGGCCGCACCAGCTCGCGATCTTGCACGTGCATTCCGATCAGATTTCGAAAGCTTGCAGCAACCGTTGCCCCAGAACCCCGTCGCCGCGCAACCCTTCCGCCGCGACCGCCCAGCTGATCGTAGCTTGTCTCCAAGGGCGCCGCGCCGCTGCTTGACCGGAACCAGTACTCGGTTAAGGGCGCACATCAGCATTAGGGACATCAATGGCTCATCTACATGGAATTTAAGACTTTTCCGGTTCAGGGACCTTTGGAGATCCTTCCTCGCCGATTGGAAGATGACCGGGGATACTTCTCTGAAATCTTCCGCTCGGATCTATTCGCCGAGATGTCCGGGCCAGTGACCTTTGTACAGGACAATCAGTCGTTAAGTGTCCGGCCGGGCACTATCCGCGGCATCCATTTCCAGTCGCATCCTTCAGCGCAAGGAAAGCTTGTTCGCTGCCTGGCAGGATCACTGTTCGATATTGCCGTCGATTTACGACGGGGTTCACAGACATATGGGAAATGGATTTCGACCGTCCTGACCTCTGAAGAGAATAATCAGCTCTGGATTCCTGTTGGATTTGGCCACGCCTTTTGCACTCTTCAGGCGAACTCCGTGATAAGCTACCGCGTGACGAATTATTACAGTCCTGATCACGACAAGGGCGTTGCCTGGGACGATCCGGACATTGGCGTGGATTGGCCCGAAATGGCAGATCCTTCGACTTTGTCTGCGAAGGACAGAGTGCAGCCGATGCTTGCGGGCCTGCCAGCATTTTATTCGATGGAAGGTAGCTGATGCGCGTGATCGTGACTGGCGGTGCGGGCTTCATCGGATCCGCCCTCGTCCGCTACCTCGTGCTGGAGAAGGGCTACGATGTCCTGAACATCGACGCGCTGACCTACGCGGGCAATCGCGAGTCCCTCAACTCGGTCGAGGACAAGCCGAGCTATCGGTTCCTGAAGGCCAATATCTGCGATCGCGAGGCGATGGAGCAGGCCGTCCGCAAGTTCCAGCCTGACCGGATCATGCATCTGGCGGCAGAGAGCCACGTCGACCGCTCGATCACGGGCGCCGCCGACTTCATCGAGACCAATGTGATCGGAACCTTCACGCTGCTGGAAACCGCTCGCGGATACTGGTCGGCGCTGGACTCCGGGCAGAAGGATGCTTTCCGTTTCCTCCATGTCTCGACGGATGAAGTCTACGGTTCGCTCGCCGACGATGGGCTTTTCACCGAAGCGACGCCCTACGACCCCAGCTCGCCTTATTCCGCCTCGAAGGCTTCGTCGGACCACCTCGCCAAGGCGTGGGAGCGCACCTACGGTCTGCCGGTCGTCGTCTCGAATTGCTCGAACAATTACGGGCCGTATCACTTCCCCGAGAAACTCATCCCGCTGACCATCCTGAACGCGCTCGCGGGTGAGCGGCTTCCGGTCTACGGGAAGGGCGAGAACGTTCGCGACTGGCTTTATGTCGAGGACCATGCGCGTGCCCTCGACCTGATCGCCGAGCGGGGCCGGGTGGGCGAGACCTATAATGTCGGTGGACGCAATGAACGCCGGAATATCGATGTGGTCAGGCGCATCTGCCAAGTCCTCGACCGCCTCGCTCCGGCCAACCGGTCCCGGGAGGAACTGATCGAGTTCGTCACCGACCGGCCGGGACACGATGCGCGCTACGCGATTGACGCGGCCAAGCTCGAGGATGAGCTTGGCTGGCGGGCTCAGGAAGACTTCGACAGCGGCATTGAGAAGACAATTGCCTGGTACCTTGAGAACGAGTGGTGGTGGCAGCCGCTTCGAGAGCGCTACGCGGGCCAGCGCCTTGGCCTGCTGAAGACGGCGAAGGGCTGAACAGGTTCAATGCGAATTGTCGTAACCGGCGGACCTTATGGGCAAGTCCTGGAGTCCTTGCTCGAGGCGGGTCCGGCACGTGGTCACGAAGTCGTCCCGGTTGGGCCGCCCGAGCTCGACCTCGCCGGAGACTCCAATGCGATCCTCGATGCCCTGACCGCGGCTCGTCCGCAGGCCATCGTGTCCGCTGCGGCCTATACCGCCGTCGACAAGGCTGAAGGAGAGCCGGACCTTGCCTTCGCAATCAATGCAAGGGGCGCCGGGGCCGTTGCGGCTGCCGCGCGCGAGCTTGGCGTTCCCATCGTCCACATCTCGACGGACTACGTCTTCGATGGCTCGAAGGATACGCCCTACCGCGAAGGCGACCCGACGGGACCGACCAGCGTCTACGGTGCTTCCAAGCTCGCGGGCGAAGATGCGGTCCTTGCGGAACATGGCAATTCCGCCATCCTTCGGACCGCTTGGGTTTACAGTCCCTTCAGCGCGAATTTCGTCAAGACGATGCTGCGCCTCGCCAGCGACCGCGACGAAGTTGCAGTGGTGGCGGATCAAAGGGGTAATCCGACCAGCGCCCTCGACATTGCATCCGCTGTCATCACGATTCTCGAGAACCTTGCAAAGTCGGCGAATCCGGAACTGCGCGGCATATTCCACATGACGGGAACGGGGGAGGCGAGCTGGGCCGATTTTGCCGAGGTGGTCTTCGCGGCGTCGGCAGCTGCGAACGGTCCGGCGGCCCGCGTTCGACGGATCTCGACGAGCGATTATCCGACGCCGGCCAAGCGGCCTTCAAGTTCACGGCTCGACAGCTCGAAGCTGGCCGGAGTCCATGGCGTGCGCCTTCCAGATTGGCGAACCTCAACGGAGGTCGTGGTGCACCGCCTTGTCGGCTCCAATCAGAAAGCAGTTTGATGAAGGGTATCATTCTCGCCGGCGGCAGCGGCACGCGGCTCTTTCCGATGACCATGGCGGTCTCGAAGCAGCTGATGCCTGTCTACGACAAGCCGATGATCTATTATCCGCTGACGACTCTGATGCTTGCGGGAATTCACGAGGTGCTGGTGATCACCACGCCCCACGATGCGCCGGCCTTCCAGCATCTGCTCGGCGACGGCTCGCAATGGGGCATGCAGATTTCCTATGCGGTTCAGCCCGAACCGAAAGGGCTGGCCCAGGCCTTCACGATCGGCGCGGACTTCGTTGCCGGCGGTCCTTCCTGCCTCGTGCTGGGCGACAATATCTTCTTCGGTCACGGGCTGTCGGAAATCCTCCAGCAGGCCCGGACGCGCATGGCCGGGTCGACCGTATTCGCGTACCAGGTGGCCGATCCGGAGCGCTATGGCGTGGTCGAGTTCGATGCGGACATGCGGGCCCTAAGCATCGAGGAAAAGCCGGCCAGTCCGAAATCGCATTGGGCGGTGACCGGGCTCTATTTCTACGATGAGAAGGTCGTCGACATCGCGGCCAAGATCGAGCCTTCCGATCGCGGAGAGTTCGAGATCACCGACATCAATCGCGCCTATCTCGAACGAGGAGAGCTGTCGGTCGAGGTCATGGGCCGCGGCTATGCCTGGCTGGACACCGGCACGCCGGACAGCCTCCTCGAAGCGGCCGAATTCGTGGCGACGCTCGAACGCCGTCAGGGGATGAAGATTGCCTGCCCGGAAGAGATTGCCTGGCGCGCCGGTTTTATCGACGACCAGGGTCTGGAGCGCGCGATCACGCGGCTCGGGAAGGGCGAATATGCCAGATATCTTCGTCGGTTGCCGGAATTATATTGAGGTTCGCGACGTAAAAGTTCTTTGTTCAGAAGGTCTTGCCCTTTTGGCAGGAACAGGGTGTAGAAGCTGATCCTTGATATGAACGCCGTGCAGCAAAAACCATTCCTGCGGATTCCACCCTTTCCCGGTGCGCGGTCGGTTAGCCTTGCGGCCACGTTCGACTGTCCGGGGCATCGCGATGATTGCCCGCTCGATCAGCTCGTCGACCTTGTCCGGGAACTGCGGGTTGGCGGAGATTACTGGGCGCACCAGCCGCTCGTGCCCGAAGCGCCATATACGCTGGTGCGGGTGGCCGATCGCGACGAGCGGTTGCGGATCGTGCAGAACGTCCCTGAATCCGAGCGCATTGTGTGCTGGAGCGATGAACCGGCTCGCGACGAGCGGTCGGTCGTAATCTGTGGACCGTGCGACCCCTGGCATCTGCTCAGCGGAGCAAAGCATGTCATCGCCGATGCCCAGGACGATCTGGCGCTGATCGCGGAAATCGCGGGAATCCCGCTCGAACGCGTCGGAGGCGAGCCCGGCGAGTTGGTCTCGAACTTCCGCAAGCGTGTGGCCGGCGTCGGATACCGCGATCCATTCACCGGTGAGCGCCTTGCCCTTGAGGCCGCGATCACGCTTTGTGGGTTCTGGCGGCATCTGATCGACAGCAATCGCGACATCGGCGGCGCGATCGGCTTCGCTTTCTGGAAGCGGCCGACGGTTGCTCCGCTGCTTTGGGGTGGCTCCGATGTGAATTTCACCTCGGATCTCGAGCCTGGCCTGGCCGGCAAAGTCGCCGTGTGGAAGGCGCGAACGTCCGCGTCCGTCCTCGCCGAGCTGGAAGCGGACAAAGGCAGGGCAATCGAGGTTGAGGATGGGTTCATTCGATCCGCCGGTCTTGGCGCGGATTGTGTTCCTCCGCTTTCAATCGTGGTCGATCGCCTCGGCGTGCATTTCGATCCGGGCCGCCCGAGCGAGCTCGAACAATTGATCGAGAAGGGCGAATTTTCCACGGAGCTCGTGGAGCGCGCCCGCACCTTGCGAGCGCTGATCGTCGCCTCGGGCGTCAGCAAATATGCGGCCGGCCCGGCATCGCCGGTCGAACGCACCAATGAGCGGCGGCACATCCTGGTGCCGGGGCAGGTGGAAGATGACCGGGCCGTGCTTTGCGGTGGCCCGGACGTGCGCGGGAACCTCGATCTGCTGCGCCGGGTGCGGCAGGATTCGCCAGACGCCTATATCCTCTACAAGCCCCATCCGGACGTCGAGGCGGGTCATCGCGCGGGCGGAATTTCCGACGAGAAATGCTTTGAATTCGCCGATGAGATCGTTCGAAACCAGCCGATCTCGGCGCTGATCGACCTTGTCGACGAGATTCACGTCAACACCTCGCTGGCCGGCTTCGAAGCGCTCCTGCGAATGAAGCCCGTCACGACCCACGGAGTACCATTCTACGCCGGCTGGGGCCTTACCCGCGACAGGGGTTCGGTTCCGAGCCGCAGGACCGCGGAGCGCACCATCGACGAGCTGGTTGCCGCGGTGTTGCTGCAATATCCTCGTTACCTCGATCCACTGACGGGACTTCCATGTCCTCCCGAAATCCTGGTCCGCCGAATTGCCGAAGGGGCAGCGCCTCGAGATGGCGTGGTGGTGCAAATGCGCCGGCTTCAGGGACGCCTGAAGAAGCGCTTGTCAGGCTTGGGTATGGCCCGATGACGCATAAGCACGAACGCGCGTTCGTATTCCTGCAGGGCCCGCCGGGTCCGTTCTTTCGGAAGCTTGGCGAAGAGATGCGCCGGCAGGGGATCGCCGTGCATAGGATCAACCTCAGCGGCGGCGATCGTCTCGACTGGCCCCAAGGCGCGGTAAACTTCCGCGGGCGCTTTTCCGAATGGCCGGTCTTTTTCGACAAGTTCCTTCGGGAGAACCGGATTACGGATCTCCTGCTCTATGGCGATTGCCGGCCATATCACCTGTCGGCGCACGGCGTTGCGGCATTGCGCGACGTTCGAATCCACGTGCTGGAGGAAGGCTATCTTCGCCCGCACTGGATGACTCTCGAGCCGGAAGGCGTGAATGCCCGATCGACGCTTTCACGCGACCGGTCGTGGTTCTTCAACGAGGCCAGGCTGCTGCCGCCCGAGCCGGACCTGCCGCCTGTCACCGCGAGCTTCCGGCGCCGTGCCAGGGACTCCTACTGGCACTATCACCACGTCCTGACCGGGCGGCTGTCCTACCCGAACTACCGCTCGCACCGGGCCAATTCGATCCTGAAGGAAGGATTCGGGTGGCTTTGGAAGTTCTGGCGGGAGAAGAAGGCGGCCAAGGCAGCCGAGGAAGTCCTTCAACGGCTCAAAGGCAAGCCGAAGTTCGTCCTGCCGCTGCAGCTATCCGGTGACTATCAGATCAGGGCGCATTCTTCCTTCCCGGACATGCAGAGCGCGGCGAGCTACGTCATCGAAAGCTTCGCCGCGAATGCATCGCCCGATGTGCACCTGTTGCTAAAGGCGCATCCGCTCGACTGCAGCTTCTTCAACTGGGCCCGTTTCGTCGGGCAACATGCCAAGCGTCTCGGTCTGGAGGACCGTCTCCATTTCGTGGATGGCGGCGATCTTGACGGCATGGTGCAGGACGCCCGCGGCCTGGTCTGCGTGAACAGCACGTCGGCCACGCTGGCGCTGGCAAAGGGTACTCCGGTCTGCACCCTGGGCGATGCGATTTACGACCTTCCAGGTCTCACGCACCAGCAGCACCTCGACACCTTCTGGTCGCACCCGATGGCGCCCGAGCCGGGTCTCTACCAAGCTTTCCGGCGCGTTCTCGTCGACCGCTGCCTTGTTCGGGGTGGCCTGGCGAGTGAATCGGCGGTCAGCACTCTGATCGAGTCGATCATCGAGCGGCTGGATCACCTCGCCGAGATTGAAGAACCCGCGAAGCTGCTTGCCTTTCCGCGCTGACGGTTCGAGCAGGCTTGTGAATTCGGCTCGCGCCGGTGCATGGACCTTTGCATGGCGGGGCCGCTCAAGGGCATCAGGATCGTCGAGATGGGGGGCATCGGACCGGCGCCGTTCGCCGCAATGATGCTTGCCGACCATGGCGCGGACGTCATTCGCGTCGAGCGGGCCGGCATGATCGGCTTCGAGAACGATCCTCTTCGCCGGTCTCGCCGCAGCATCGCGCTCGACCTGAAGCGGCCTGAAGCCTGCGCAGCGGTGCGAAGGCTGGCCGCGAGGGTCGATGGGCTGATCGAAGGCTACCGTCCCGGCGTGATGGAGCGGCTGGGTCTTGGGCCGGATGATCTTCGGAGCGAAAATTCGAGGCTCGTCTATGGCCGGGTGACGGGGTGGGGACAGGAAAGCCCGCGCGCTGCCGAAGCCGGCCACGATATCAACTACATCGCTTTATCCGGGTTGCTTCATGGCATCGGGACCAAGGAGCGGCCCGTTACTCCGATCAATTATCTCGGCGACTATGCGGGCGGTGGGATGATGCTCGCTTTTGGAATGGTCAGCGCGCTTCTCGCCGTCAAAGCGGGCGCTGAGGGCCAGGTGGTCGACGCGGCGATGAGTGATGGCGCGGCCCTGATCGGCGCGATGACCTACGGCCTGAAGGCTGCGGGCCTGTGGAAGGACGAGCGCGAGGCTAACCTGCTCGACGGTGGGGCGCCCGCCTACGGGATTTATCGATGCAAGGACGGCAAGTTCGTTGCGATTGGAGCGATCGAGCCGCAGTTCCAGCAGGCTCTGTTCAAGGCCCTCGCTCTGGACCCCGAGGCTGACCGCGACGAGATCGCGACCGTCATCAAGAGCCGGACCCGCGACGAATGGGCGGCTCATTTCGCCGGGACCGACGCCTGCGTCGCTCCCGTGCTCGCCCTGGAGGAGGCGCCGGTCCATCCGCACAATATCGCCCGTCGTACTTTCCTGGATCTCGATGGGGTGTTCCAGCCGGCTCCTGCGCCGCGCTATTCTGGGATGACGCTGGACCGGCCGGATCCGCCACGGGCTGAGGGCCAGGACGGCGAGGCGATCCTCGAGGAACTTGGATATTCCGGGGAGGAGATCGCGAAGATGCGAACCGAGGGCGTGCTGCTTTGAATCCGCTCTATGAGAATATGAAAGTGAGCGTATTCGAGCGCATGAGCCTTGCGGCCGCAAAGCACGGCGCCGTGAATCTCGGGCAAGGCTTTCCGGACTTCGGCTGGTCGGATGAAATACTCGACGTGGCCGCCCGCGCCTTGAAACAGGGCTCCAATCAATATGCTCCGTCGCGCGGACTTCCGCAGCTGCGGCAAGCCATCGCCGACCATTATGGCCGTCACTTCGGCCAGCAGCTCGACCCGGACCACATTTGCGTGACCAGCGGCGCGACCGAGGCGCTGGGCGCGATGATCCTCGCGACGGTGAAGCCTGGCGACGAAGTGATCATCTTCACCCCGGCCTATGACAGCTACGCGCCGATGATCCGCAGGGCCGGGGCCACGCCTCGCGAAGTGGCGCTCCGGCCGCCCGGCTGGCGGATCGAGCGCGAGACCTTGGAAGCCGCGGTGACGGGCCGGACCAGCGCGCTCATGTTCAACAATCCCCAGAACCCGACGGGCCGCCTGTTCGGAGCGGACGAGCTTCAGATCATCGCTGACGTCGCGACAGCGCGTGATCTGACCGTCATCAGCGACGAGGTGTGGGAACATGTGCTGCTCCACGGTGAGAGCTTCACTCCGCTCGCGAGCCTGCCCGGCATGGCCGGACGCACACTGAAAGCGGGATCGGCCGGCAAGATCTTCTCCCTCACCGGCTGGAAAGTCGGCTGGATCGTGGC
>DASSFK010000294.1:0-5976 GCA_035694565.1 Sphingomicrobium sp. | reverse complement strand
CCTGCAGGAAGCTGCGAGCTGGGGCAAAGTATCGACCGCTATGGAGCAGATGGTGTTCGCCGAGGCGACCAGCGTCCTTCCGCTGCTGGCATCCGACGCTTGGCACCGCGGCGCCTGGCGCAATCGCGAGAAACGGCGCTTCGCCAGGCTCTTCGACTAATCGATTGCCAACCGTAACGAACTAAAGCAGCCTTCCCCTGGAAACAGGGGGAGGCTTTTTCATGTCTTACAGTCCGATACTCGCGCCTGTTGTAGCGCTGGTTGCCTGGACTCTCGTCATGCTGGTGTGGATGGCGATCGCTCGGCGCACGGCCTTTGCAAAGTTGGGCATCAACTGGGGTACGATTCCACGCGGGTCACGCGGTGTGAATCTGGACGGACGAGCGCCGGACGAAGCTCAATGGCCTTCCCACAACTACAACCACCTGATGGAGCAGCCGACCTGCTTCTACGCCATCGCGATCACCTTGGCGCTGATGGACATGGGCCACGGCATCAATCTCTGGCTTGCCTGGGCTTACGTCGGGCTTCGCGTCCTCCACAGCGTCGTCCAGTCGACTGTGAATATCGTGGCGATCCGCTTTCCGATCTTCGCTCTCGCATCGCTCTGCCTGCTCGGACTGACCGTCCACGCGGGCGCCCGCATCCTTCACGACTGCCTCGGCTGGCACCTGTTCATGCACTAGCGGGCGAAGGCCGCGGCCAGCTCGACGTGGGTCGACCAGCGGAACTGGCCGACCGGACGAGCCCACTCGAGCCTGTAGCCGCCGTCCACCAGCAGCTTCGCATCGCGGGCGAATGTCGCCGGATTGCAACTCACATATGCGATTTTTCGGACTTCCGAGCCGGCAAGCACCTCCATCTGCTGCTCCGCTCCTGCCCTAGGGGGATCGAGAACAACGGCGTCGAAGGTCTTGAGTTCGCTGATGTCGAGAGGCCGTCGATACAGGTCGCGATGCTCTGCCGCGATGGCCGGCGCGGCCCTCTTGAGTGAAAGAACCGCGTCGCGCGACGCCTCGCCCGCGTAGACCTTGCCCGGCAGGGCCAGCGCGAACGTACCCAGGCCGGCGAACAGATCTGCTGTGCGCTCGGAGCCATCGACCGCTTCAAGAACCGATCCGATCAGGGCCTGCTCTCCGTCCTCTGTCGCCTGGAGGAAGCCGCCGACTGGGAACGTGACGGGCACACCTGAAAGAGTGATCGTGGCCGGAACAGGCTCGTAGAGCGTTTCCGCTCCCAATCCCTGATCCATCGACAGACGAGCGAGGCGGTGACGTTCACTAAAGGCGGTGAGCGCTTCCATCGCCAGATAACCCTCGGGTTCGATGCCCGCGAGCACCAAGTCGACGCCCTGATCCACGAGCGTCATCTGGACCTCGCCGGTCTTCCGCGGCTTCAATAGTCCGCCGAGGAGCTTTCGAAGCGGCGCGACCAGTTCGAGCAACTCTGCGCGCAGGATATGGTCCTCCTGCATGTCGACGATTTGGCTGGACTTGGCTGCGTTGAAGCCGATCACCGCTCCCTGCCCAACCTTCAGTGCGCGAAGGCTGGCCCTCCGGCGACTTTTCGGAGGAGAAAGGTGCGGCTCGCGTATGCTGGTGATCAGGTCATGCTGTCTGAGCGCCGTCTCGACACGCGAAATCAGATAGTTTTGATATTCCTCGTCATCGACGTGCTGAAGCTGGCAACCGCCGCACTCCGGAAAGTGACGGCATGGCGGCACCTGGTGGTGCGGGCCCCGAACGACAGTCCCGTCAGCCAGCAACTGGTCACCGGGTACACCGAACGAAACGTGCTTGCCGCTCGCGGTGACGCCGTCGCCGCGCGCAGCTATTCGAACGACTTCGTCAGTCATTCAGCAAATCAAGCGCTTGCGGAATGGCCTCGATGAGGTCGTCGGCAATCATGCGAGGGCCCGCGATCTCGGCTGCCCGCCCATGCAGCCAAACCGCCGCGCAAGCCGCGTCGAAGGCGTTGAGCCCGCGTGCGCGCAAAGTCCCGATCATCCCGGAAAGGACGTCGCCAGTCCCCGCGGACGCGAGCCAGGCCGGCGATGGTGGAGCGAAGCCCAAGCGACCTTCGGGCGATGCGACCAGAGTGTCGGCACCCTTGTAGACGACCACGGCGCCCGATCTCCTGGCAGCCTCGAGCACACGCTCCGCCTTCGATCCATCCAGCTTGCCGAAAAGCCGTTCGAACTCACCTTTATGCGGAGTTATCACGGCATCCTGACCAATGAGGCGTTCGGCCTCGCCCAAATGCGTGATTCCGTCTGCGTCGATAACCTTCGGCGCTCGCGAGGTCAGTGCCAACGTCAGCAGTTGCGGAATATCGCCCATGCCGGGACCAACGAGGATGCATCCAATGCGCTCGTCATTGAGTTCGGCCGTGTCGGTCTGGACGATTGCCGACGGCAGTCCGGCGATGCCGCTAGATGTGCTAACCCGAACATAGCCGGCTCCGGAGCGAGCCGCGGCTCTGGCGGCGAGCGCAATCGCTCCCGGCATCTTACCGGCAAGCAGATGAACCAATCCCCGGCTGTACTTATGTCCTTCGGGGTCAAGGGCGGGCAGCGCCACGGGAGCGATTTCGAACCATTCGCCGCCGGCTTCAACTCCGATATTGGCAAGCACAACGCGGCCGCATTTGTGCATCGACGGCATCAGGCGATGCGCGGGCTTTAACGCCCCGAACGCCACCGTCATGTCGAACTTGGGTACCTCGCTAAGCTCCTCGCCAGTGTCGCTTTCGACTCCGGTTGGAACATCACATGCGATCCGTGCCTGGGCGGCTCCGGAAAGCCTCAAAAGATGTGCGGCTATACTGCTTTCGAGACCGCGCTTCAGACCGGTACCGAACAAGGCGTCGATCACGAGGGGGGCTGGACTGGTATCGCTGCCGAGCGTCTCGACTTCGCCCTTCCACTGATTTCTCGCCCACTTTGCGGCTTCGCTACTGGGCTCCGAGATTGACGCGACCCGGACCGGCAAGCCCCGATCGGCAACGTAGCGCGCCGCCACGTAACCATCCCCGCCATTGTTGCCAGGACCGCAAAGAACGAGCGCCGGCATCTTGCCGACATAGGCGTAAGCAGCCTCGGCAAGCGCAGCCCCAGCGCGCTCCATCAAGCCTTCGACGCTCGTATCGACGCCGATCGCTCGCTGTTCGGCTGCGCGCATGGCATCGGCGGTCAGGATCGGTCTCACGCGCCGCGCCTTAGCGCAGCCTCGTCACCTCAAAAAGGTCGAGAGCCGCCACCATTCGCGCGGAACCGCCACTTCGGCCCGGTCCCGAGCCTCTTCGCTTTCGAACAAGGCGTAGCAAGTCGCTCCGCTTCCCGACATTCGGACGAAGCTCACTCCTTGTTGTATCGAGAGCCAAGCGAGAACAGTCCCGATCAGCGGCACCTTCTCCACCGCGGCAGCTTCAAGATCGTTCCGTCCGCCCCGCCAGCTATTCAATGGCCCTTTGTCTTCGCCATTCCACGCTTCGAAAACGTCTGCGGTCGAAAGTACAACGCGCGGATTTATGAGGAGAACGGGCGTATTGCTGATGCCAAGATCGACTGGCTGAAGTTCATCGCCCGCACCGTCCCCGCGCACGCTCACGCTCAGCAGGCAAGCGGGTACGTCCGCGCCAAGGCCAGGCGCCACCATGGTTGCATGCGAGGGGTCGATCTTCCACAGGCGGGTGAGCAGCCGCAGGGCGGCAGCGGCATCGGCGGAGCCTCCGCCAATGCCTGACGCCACCGGCAAATTCTTCGTCAGAACGAGCATCGCTCCCTGATCGACTCCCGCGCTTGCGCGCAGCGCCCGCGCTGCTTTCATGACGAGATCGTCTTCGGGATCGCCGAGTTCTCCCGCGAACGGTCCTTTGGCTTCGAACGCAAGGTCATCGGCAGCGATCGCCGCGACCTGATCGCCGTCGGTGCAAAATGCGAAGATGGTCTCGATACGATGACGGCCATCCGGCAGCTTTCCACGAACATGAAGCGCGAGATTGAGCTTTGCCGGAGCCGGCTCCGTCAACTGCATCAAGGCGCTGCGTTTGCCGGTGTCAGGCCGGTTTCGATTTTGGCCTTGAGCCGCGCCGCAACTTCATTTTCCGCCGTCACCAACGCGGCGGACCAGGCGTAGCGTGCCTCGAACTTGTTGCCGGCCTTGTACAGCGCGTCGCCGAGGTGCTCATGGATCTCGGCCTGCGTCGGATCGCCTTTCGCGGCGCGCGAAAGGATTTCGATCGCTTCCTTGGTGCGGCCCCGCTTGAAGACCGCCCAACCAAGCGAATCCGTGATCGACGCGTCATCCGGAGCAAGCGCGCTTGCCTTCCGAATCATCGCTTCAGCCGCATCAAGATCCTCACCGCGCTCCAGCCTTGCATAGCCCAGGAAGTTAAGGAGCAATGGCTCATTTGGAGCGAGGGTCAGCGCCTGAGTCAGCAACTGGCGCGTCTCCGGCCAGCGATTGGCCTCCTCGAGCGCGCTGGCCTGCAACAGCAGCAAAGGCCAGCGCTCCTCGGCGCGGGCATTGGGGCCGATGAGCTGGAGCGCACGGCCATAGGCTGCAGCGGCCTCGTCGTTGCGCTTCATGCTCGCGAGCACGTCGCCGAGGCGAGCGTAATCGCTGACATCGACTGAGCCGCTCGAAACCGCCCGCTGCGCAATCTGCAGTGCTTCCGGTTCCCGGTCTGCGCTGACCAGCGCGCGAACTTCCGCATCCCGAGCCTGGCCTGACAAGGGATCGGTCGCGCTAACTGAGCGAAGCACCGGCAGCGCCTCATCAACCCGATCGCGACGCCCGAGCATCAGCCCGAGCACGACCGCCGATGCGCTACTCTCCGGGGACGCGTAACGAGCGACCTGTGACAGAGACACCGGCATCTTCTCGTTGTGAAGGCGGTTGAGCTCCGAAGCGAGCACGATCAGCAATTCGGAGAAGGCCCTCCTGCTGTTGTCGATGCGAACGCCGGTTTCCTTGCCCTGCAGCAAGCGCTCCGCAGCTCCGCTGGACCCCGCGCCGAGGCCCTGCAGAATGGTCGTTGCACGGGCCTTGTCGCCTGCCGCGATATAGGCGTCCGCAAAGGCCAGGCGCATGCGGCCCTCACGGCCCCCGCCCAGCTTCAGGGTCTGGTCGACAAACGGCTGGGCCTGCGCTGCGTGGCCGAACTTGATGAGGATAAGAGCCCGATTCTCAGGTCCGAGCGCAGCAAGCAGGTTGTTGGGCGATACACCGTCGAGCGCAGCGATCGCCTTCACCTCATTCTTGGCGTCGGCTTCGACCCATGCCTCGAGAAACGGACCGACGAAACCGATGTCTCCCGCGTCGGTTGGCTGCCTGAGCAGTGCCAGAGCGCCTCGATTGTCGTTGGACCGGAGCGCTTGGGCAACCTGAAGCATGCGCGCTTCGACCGGAGTGCTCGCCGGTGGCAGAGTCTTCACGAGGCGCAGGGCCAGCTTCATGTCGCCGGCACTGATCGCCTGGGACAGAGCTTCCTTGGTTATCGGCTGGTTCGCAACGCTGGTATCGACGAGTTGGGCCAGAAGCTGAGCGGACCTGGCGTGATTGCCCTCGATCGCGGCAGCCCGGGCTTCCAGGTACGTCCGGCCGGCGTTCGATGAGACAATCGCCTGAGCGGGGGCCGGCACCAAAATCGCTGCAAGGAGCGCAGCGGCCGGCAGAGCCTTACATGTTCGGATAATTGGGTCCTCCACCGCCTTCGGGCGTGACCCAGTTGATGTTCTGGGTAGGGTCCTTGATGTCGCAGGTCTTACAGTGGACGCAGTTTTGGGCATTGATCTGAAGCCGGGGCTTTCCGTTCGAATCTTCGACAAACTCATAGACGCCCGCCGGACAATAACGTTGCTCGGGCCCGTCGTAGAGTGCCAAATTCACCTCAACGGGTACGGTCGCATCCTTTAGCGTCAGGTGAACAGGCTGATCTTCCTCATGATTCGTGTTCGACAGGAATACGGATGTC
>DASSFK010000293.1:0-4580 GCA_035694565.1 Sphingomicrobium sp. | reverse complement strand
ATTTGGAACCCCTCCCAGCTCGGACCAACGTGCTCCCCCGAGCGCGCCGGACACCCCCCGTATACGCCGCCGCTGGCTGCGGCCGTGCCAACGGTGCAGCCGTGGCGGTTTAGGTCGACTTTACCGGGACTTAGATACCGGACTCAGTCGGTTTACCCCCACTGGCGCCTATAATTAAGCGATGGCTGCTTAACAAGAACTGTCAAACAGCCAGTGAATAAATGGCATTTCTGTTGCCGAATTAGCGCATTGGGCGCCATTGCGGGCTTCGGAACTGTACCGCATAGGCACGACCATGCGGATCCTCCTGACCAACGATGACGGCATCAACGCGCGCGGACTCGACCTTCTCGAGACGATCGCACAGCGATTCTCTGACGACATTTGGGTGGTCGCGCCGACGGAGGAGCAGTCGGGCGCCGGCCACTCGCTGACGCTGACTCAGCCGGTTCGGGTTCGCCGTCACGACAATCGCCGATTCTCGGTCACCGGTACTCCGACCGACGCAGTGATGATGGCACTTGCCCACATCATGAAAGACTCGCCGCCGGATCTGATCCTTTCCGGCATCAACCGCGGAGCGAATCTGGCCGAGGACTGCACCTATTCAGGAACGGTCTCGGCAGCGATGGAGGGCGCGCTTGCAGGCGTCCGCTCGATCGCCCTCAGCCAGGCTTATTCGCGCGAAGGCATGGGCGACACTGTGCCTTTCGCTGCGGCTGAAGCCTGGGCGGAAAAGGCGCTCGCACCGCTCGTCGACATGGACATGGCGCCGGGTAGCCTCATCAACGTGAACTTCCCCGCACTTCCGCCGGAACAGGTGAAGGGGGTTCGAGTCTGCCGGCAAGGCATCCGCGACTATGGCCGCTTGAGGCTTGTCGAACGCCAGGACCCGCGCGGCTACACATACTTCTGGTTCGGGCTCGGGCCCGTCGTCGAAACGCCCGGCCATTCGACCGATCTGGAGGTCATCGCAGACGGCTACGTCTCGGTGACTCCGCTCCATCTCGACCTGACACACGACGCCTCGCTGCAGCAACTCCGTCAGCGAGTTGAGGAGTCCGGATAGCGGATCGCGATCACCTCGTAGCTTTTCTCGCCCGCGGGCAGTCTGACGATCCGCTCGTCACCGACACGTGCGCCGACTAGTGCCCGCGCCAACGGGGCGCTCCAGCCGATCCGACCTGCGAAAGCATCCGCTTCATCGTCGCCGACAATCGTGAGCGTCCGGCGAGCATCGTCTTCATCCGCCAGGTCGATCGTTGCCCCGAAGCGAATCTGATCACGCGACTCCTGCGCTGCCGGATCGACGACCTTCGCCGCCTTCATGACTTTCGCAAGATGACCAAGTCTCCGATCAATCTCGCGAAGCTTCTTGCGGCCGTAGATGTAATCGCCGTTCTCGGACCGGTCGCCATTGGCGGCCGCCCAGGCGATCGTCTCGACAAGCTTCGGCCGTTCGGTCGCGAACAGCTCTTCATATTCGGCTCGCAGCCTTGCGAAACCGGCGGCGGTGATGAACCGCGGTGGCCCCTGGTTCATGGGCAAGGCTTAACCCGGAGCGCTCGTGCCGAGGAAGCGGGAGACGTGGACTGACTGCGTCGGGTTGCTCGGGTTCATCCGGTCGTAAACGACGCTGTTCTCGATCACCCGCTGCACATAGGCCTTGGTCTCGCTGTACGGAATTTGCTCGATCCACTGCAGCACGTCCTTGCGGCCGCGCGGATCGCCGAACTGCCGGACCCATTTCCCCACATTGCCCGAGCCCGCGTTGTAACTCGCGATCGCGAGCGGGGCGTTGCCGTCCCAGATGTTGAGCATGCGCTGGAAATAGGCTGTTCCGAGCGTCACGTTATAGGCGGGGTCGGTCGTCAGGCGGTAAGCGTCGTAGCCGAAACCCATCTTGCTGGCCTGCTCGCGAGCCGTTCCCGGCATCAGCTGCATCATTCCGCGCGCACCGGCGTGACTGACGGCAGCGCGATCGAAGGAGCTTTCCTGACGGGTGATGCCGTGCGCAAGCGACCACATCCGGCCGCCTGCAACCGATACCGGAAGGCGCGGGTAGGCGGTTTCGACGTAGAAGGCATTGCCCTTTACCCGGGCCATGCGCGCGACCCAGACGCCCAGATCCTGTCGTCCGGTTTGCTGTCCGAACTGTGTCGCAAGCACCCGCTCGGAATCGTTGTTGAGGGTCTCCGCGAGCGCTCGGACAAACAGGGTCTGCTCATCTCGGCGGCCTTGCGAGCCGGTGATCTGAACCGCCTGCACCAGCCGGCGATTGCCGAACTCGGCCCGCTGGGCCGGGGTCACGACGAAGGTTGGAAGCGGGCCGGGGGCCGGGACGGCACGGCCGAGCTGCTCGAGCGCAAGCTGGCCGTAGAAGAGCTCGGGATAGGCCGCGGCGCGCCGGAAGTACGACGCCGCATCCGCGGACCGCCGAGCTGAAAGCGCGGCCTTGCCCGCCCAGTAGAGCCCTTTCGAAAGCACCTGCAGCGACTTGCCGCCGCGCGAATAGCGGTCGAACATCATGATCGCGTCATTCGGGCGGTTGAGGCCGCTCCACGCAGCGGTTCCGCCGAGCCACATCAGCGACGTGTATTTGTCGCGGATGTCGTAGGGCTGGTCCGCCATCGGCACTCCCGGAGTGAGGACGTCGTCCGTCTGGCGAGCGATATTGTAGGCGAGCGACCAGTAGCCGCTCTGTGCGGCTCCGTCGGCAAGCAGGATCTGCATGTCCAGGAACCGCTCGGGATCAGCCGGACGGTAGGAGAAGTTGTGATCTCGGGCGAAAAGCTGCCGAGCTGCCTGGTCCCAGTTCGCATCACGAAGGTACCGGGCCCGGTCCATCATCAGGCCGGCGTCGGTCGTGACCTGGCCCATCACCGCCTGGTAGCGGGTCTCGGCGTCCGGCCACCGGCTCTGAAGCGCAACACGGGCCGTGAAGGCTCCGCGGCGAGCAGGCGACGTCATTTGCAGGAAGCGCTGTGCGTCCGTCGGATCCTTAGCGAACAGCAAGGCGTCGGTCCGCCGGTCGTGGTCCTGGACCGTAAAGCTGGCGCCATAACGAGCAAGGATGTTCTGTTCGTCATAAGCACTAAGATCGGACGACGCCCATGCCGCTCGCGCAGCGGCCAGCGCTTCGGCCTTCCTTCCGGTGGCGCTCAGGGCGTCAGCCAGCCGCGCATAGCCGTTGCCGGTTTTCGGCTGAACATTCGAGTAGAAGGACAGCACGACACCGGCATTTTCGCCAGGCCGCATGGCTTTTTCGGCCCAGCCGCGAAGCTTCGACTCTTCCGGCCAGCCGGGATTGGCATTCAGGAAGCGGGCATAGTCCGCGAAAACGTAGCCGCTGCTCTGGCGAAGCCGGCGCCAGTCGTTGAGCGCATAGCCGACACTGTAGCCATAGGCTGGAGCGGCAACGGCGGCGGTCTGAACCGGCGCACCATATGGCGTCTGAGTTGACGCGGCCGTCGATGTGACGAGCAGGACTGTTAGAGCGACACCTCTCATGCTGGACATTGTCCGACCGCCCTCCTTATCAGTCCCTGAACGCTTGCGAGTATCCACCTCGACGAGTCCCTCGTGAAGGCAAAAAGTTTATGTTTTACGGGTCGATACCTGCACTGGTGACACCTTTTTCCGGCAACTGTGTCGATGAAGACTCACTTCGCGAGTTCGTCGACTGGCAGATTTCGGAAGGGAGCAGCGCCCTCGTTCCTTGCGGCACCACGGGTGAAAGCGCGACGCTTTCGCGGGAGGAACATCGGCACGTGATTGCGACCACCGTCGAAGTGGCCAAGGGCCGTGTACCGGTGATTGCCGGCTGTGGAAGCTATTCGACCGCGAAGGCGATCGAGTTGGTTCGCTCAGCAGCGGACGTCGGGGCCGACGCGGTGCTCGTCGTCGTTCCCTACTACAACAAGCCGAGTCAGGCCGGGCAGGCTGCACATTTCCTTGCCATCGCAGAGGCATCGCCGCTCCCGATCATCGTCTACAACGTACCCGCGAGGACCGTTGCGGACATATCGGTCGAAACCCTTGCCGAGGTCGCCAAACATACCGGCATCGTCGGGGTCAAGGACGCGACCGGCAATCTCTCTCGCGTCACCGCCCAGCGACTTAGCTGCGGCGAGGACTTCTGCCAGCTATCGGGCAATGACGACATGGCGCTCGGTTTTAACGCGATGGGCGGTGTCGGATGCATCTCGGTCACCGCGAACGTGGCACCGAAGCTGTGCTCGGATTTTCAGGCTGCGACGCGTGAGGGCAGGTGGAATGACGCCCTGAGGCTCCAAGACCGGCTCTATCCGCTTCATGCCGCTCTATTCTCGGACGCATCGCCCGGGCCGGCCAAATATGCGCTTACTCGTGTGCGTCCCGGCTACCCGCTGGAATTGCGACTGCCCTTGACCGAGCCGTCGGATGCGTCGAAGCGCGCAGTCGACAAGGCGTTGGAGCACGCCGGCCTGATTTGATCCCTATATAGTCTGACGTGTCCAAACCTCTCCCAGCACCATTCGACAAGAAGAAGGTCGTCGCCGAGAACCGGCGCGCGCGCTTCGACTATTTCGTCGACGAGC
>DASSFK010000292.1:0-7095 GCA_035694565.1 Sphingomicrobium sp. | reverse complement strand
TCGATTGCGACCATCTTCACGCTCGACCTCTATGCCAAGGGCCGCGGAATGCATACGCGAGCCGAGGACAATCAAGAGGACAGCGTCGCGCGCGAAAAGCATTTGGTATTCGTCGGGCGCCTCGTCGCCGCCGCGGCGGTCATCATCGCATTGCTCTGCGCCCGCCCGCTGCTCGGCAAGTCGGACCAGGCGTTCCAGTTCATCCAGGAATTCTCCGGTTTCTTCACTCCGGGGATCACGGTGATCTTCCTGCTGGGCCTCTTCTGGAAGAAAGCATCGGAAGCCGGCGCGATTTCCGCCGCCATCGCTTCGGTCGTCCTTTCCTATCTGTTCAAGACCATGATGCCGGACTTCCCGTTCATGAACCGGATGGGCCTGGTCTTCCTGATCAGCCTCGGCCTTGCGGTGGCGATCTCGCTGGCCTTCCGCGGGCGCGGCGACGCCAACCGAGTAACGATGGAGGGCGTGAGCTTTCGTACGTCGACGGTGTTCAATGCCGCCGGGGTCGGTGTCATCCTGATCCTGATCGCACTGTACGCGACCTGGTGGTAGCAACCTAACGATCAGCTCATGTCTGCTTTCGACTCCGTTGCAGACAGGTGACTTTCCAGCTGGCGACCGTCCGCCTGCGATTATCAGCACACACACCCGGCGCACGATCCGGCGGCGAGAATGGGTGCAGACGATCAGGCGCCTTCAGTGGTGACTAGTCCTTCGGCAGCCAGCGCCGCGCGAACATTTGGTCGAGCGGAAATCCGCTCCAAGTTCCTGATTTCGAGCGCTATTCGGCATCAGAGCGGACGCCGGGATCGCGATGGGAAAGATGACCGATCGCTCGGATCAATGCGGACGCACCGACTGAGGGCAACCACATGGTCCGTCCCGCACTGAACGTCGCGGATCCAGGCTCTGTCGTCTCTTACCGCGATCACGCGATAGTGCGGATGAAAGTTCTCGCTTGTCCGAACGAAGTCACCGACCATCGCTGGTGGTGCCGGCTCGCTGCGCACATCGGCGAGCGACCGCCACGCCACTCCGCTCACAGCGCCACCTCGCCAGCCTCTGGGGAAATGGCATAGACCTTCAGGAAGGCGTCGGCCGCAGCAGTCGCCGCTTTCACGATGTCGTTGGGATCGGTTGCAGCTCTTGCGGACAGCAGATGCCTTTCAAGCAGATCCCATTCGTTGAGACCTTTCCAGTGCATGGCGGTAGTCCAGGGGTCGGCAAACCTGAGCCGACCCTCCGTCATCATTGTCGCGAATCGATCGGCAAGCCGCTGCCAGGCCGGCCGTAACACCGTTTCATAGAACTCCTGCGCAATCGGCTGGTTGGCGACCGTGCGGATGCTCGCCGCCCGCGATTGGTGACGTGACAAATAGGATATGCCCAGTCGGACCAGGCCGTTGCGCAAATCCTTCTCTGCCAGAAACTCGTGCAGCAGCCGGTCGGCTTCCTCATTCACATCGTGATCGAGGGCCGCGCGGAGCAGTTCCTCTTTCGACCGAAAGTAGCCGTATAGAGTTGCCTTCGACCCGCCGACGCGCGCAGCGATCATCGACATCGAGGTGCGCTCATAACCGAGCTCATCGAACATCTCGGCGGCGATCCGGACGATCGAGTTCCTCTTCTCTTCGGTACGGGTACGCATTGGGTTTCATCTCTCCAGGGTGAGTATGCTTAGTGGTGTGCGCCGGCCTGAAGGACGCTTGTCGCCGTCAGGTAGCGGTCGAGTAGCTCTCGGCCTTGTGCCGTCAGCACCGCGAGAAGATTGTCAGTAGATCCGTCCTTCGCTGTGCTGATGAGCTGCCGCTGCTCGAGGGCAGCGAGCCATTCAGTAAGCACGAGCTTCGACACGCTGATGAGAGCGGCGAGCTTTTCGAGGGTTAGCTCGCGGCGCTGGTCAGAATGGAGCGCAAGGAGGACGTCCCAGCCGGTCTCTCCGGCCATTGCCGGTGGCAGGAATGTTGCTGCAGTTCGGATCCCCGACGGCAAGTCCTTCAGCCAAACGCAATTCATTGCAGCAGTCCTTTCGTCTGAGCGTCGAGAAATCGAACAACAGCACCCGTTGTGGAGGCGAGCGGTTCACCCGCCCTCGATGCGGCGCCGATCGCGACGGTGCCGACCATGATGAACACAAAGGCGACAACAGCCCGGCGCGGACGCCAGTGACCCAGAACCGGCATGAGCAGCGCCAGGAGAGCGAGGATGGCGGCGGGACCGATCAGGCGGAAAAGAAGGGGCGATCCGTCATCCAGATTCCGTAGCGACCAGCTTACTGTGATCGCGAAAACAACCAGATGGGCCCAGGCGCCGACCCGGTTTCGCTTTGCTAAAAGAACGCCCGAAACGATCAGCGCCACGCCGATGAACATGTAGAAGGCGGAGCCCCTTAGTGGGGAAAGATAGCCGCCCAGCGCCAGCACCGCGCCGGCCAGCGAGATCAAAGAGCCGGCAATTGCGAGGAGCCCGCGTCGCGCGTGCGAATAGTGCAGGGCAGAGGGGTCGCGACGGTGATGCGCGGCCTTTGCGAACGCAGCCATTGCGGAACCCTTTCTCGAAGTGGGTGCTCTGCCCGCACCGAAACAGGGGGAAAACGGTGCGGGCAGAGCGGGGGCCGGTACTGGAAGGGGGAGGGGGATATTCTTCCAGCCCGACAAACTTGATCAGGCCAGGCTACACAGCAGCGCCGGCCTGAAGCCTCGGTGATGGGCGACGTAGGCAAGGATCCGGGTGGCGTCGCTCACAGTGTATCCGGCGTCGAGGAAAGCCTTCACTTCCTCGGCGGGAACGTAGTCCCAGAACCAGGCGCGAACCGAAAAGCGCCGAAGCGTCTCGAGCCCATCACTGGCCAATCGACGAGGAGCGGGAATTCCGAACAGGCCGCGGGCGATACGTGCGACGATGCTATCGGGATTAAGGCTGTGTGGCCCGTCCCTTCGCGCCATATCGATAATTTGCCAGCTCATCTTGACCTGACGATGCGGCTCGATGGTGGAAACAGCGTTCATTGGACATTCCTCGTATTTGGTACCGTACGGTCTAGTCCAATTCGGAAATTGCGTCAACAAAAAATGGACCGTACCGTACAGTCCTCGGTTTACTGGGAAATGGCGGGTTGGGGTCGGCGACCAACGGGATGTCGATCGAGCGAATCGGATCCGATTCGACACGTCCTGGGTATCGGGAGAGTTGGCCGTCTTGGATTCGAGCGCACCGCCGGCGAGCGGCATTTAGCGAGTCAGGGGCGAGCATTGGTTGCTTGGCGCGCGCCGGCAGGATTCACGCGCGTCACTAAAGTCACCAAAGATGGAACGCGCGCATGCGCTCGCGAGAGAGAGGTCGCTAAGAGCGTCCCGGCGTGCCCGTCGACTCGGTACCGTAGATCAGCAAGAAGGCATCGGCCGCCTGTCTCGCTGCTGTTTCCACTTCCTTGGGATCCGCTTGTCCGGCGGCGTTCAGGAGCTGCCTTTCGAGCAGGTCCTGGAGTACCAGACCCTTGAAATGCATTGCGGCAAGCCAAGGATCGGCGCGCCGGATCTTGCCCTCCCTCATCAGTGACTTGAACTCGTCGGCGACGCGCTTCCAGGCTGCGCAAAGGATATTTTGATAGAAGTCCTCGCCGATGCCGGACTCGGCCGGTTGAGTGGCGACAATACGAATGTTCGAGATCGCCAATGGAGCAAGCTGGCGCTGGAGGTAGACTTCTCCTAGTCGCGCCAGCCCCTTGCGCAGGCTCTTACCCGCGCGGAGCTCTTCCAGCGCCTGGTCGGCGACTTCGCCGACGTCAAAGTCGAGCACCGCCCTTAGCAACTCCTCCTTCGATCCGAAGTGGTTGTAGAGAGTCTGTTTCGACCCGCGCATACGCTCCGCGATCGTGAGCATGGACGTGCGCTCGAAACCCAGTTCCTGGAATGTCTCCGCAGCGACTCGAATGATGTCGCGTCGCTTCGCATCTGATTTCGTCCGCACCACGACGGTAACTCCTTCAAATCTAAACGGTACCATATGGTCTATTTTAGGTTTGACAAGTCTAATGAAGTGGACTAGACCGTACGGTACTGTTTAACCACAAACAGAGGTCTAGTCGGAAATGATTGCCACACGAACTGCGCGGACAGCCCGCGCTGCGCTGCTCGCTGCCATGCTGCTTACGAGCGCCTGTGCGTCTGTGCCTCATCTGGGGGCGAAGCCCATCCCGCATACGGCGGGCGATTATGCCTCGTCCAAGTCGCTCGCCGGTAGCTCGGCTGAGTGGCCAGGCAACGGCTGGTGGACGCGTTACAGCGACGCGCAGCTCGATGGGATGATTTCCGAGGGTCTCGCGGAATCGCCCGATCTGGCCGCAGCCATTGCGCGCTTCCACC
Organism: Sphingomicrobium sp.; assembly: GCA_035694565.1. GTDB lineage: Bacteria > Pseudomonadota > Alphaproteobacteria > Sphingomonadales > Sphingomonadaceae > Sphingomicrobium. The sequence goes on along the minus strand of DASSFK010000292.1, from coordinate 2,731 downwards.
GAGCCGAAGGCTTGGCTCAGGCGGCTGGTGCGAAACTCCTGCCGACAATCGATGCGGTCGGCGCCGTTTCCAAGGGGAACCCGAGCAATAACATGGGAATACCGGTTGAGAGCGGCTTCAAGGATATCGCCGTCACCGGTCTAAGCTTCAACTTCGACCTCGATCTGTGGGGCAAGAACCGCGCCGCGCTCCGGGGCGCGAAGAAGGACGCGGACGCGGCGCGCTACGAAACGCAACAGGCGCGGCTCATGCTCACCACGGGCATCGCTTCCACTTATGCCGAACTCACCGCTCTCTACGCACAGCGAGACAGCCTCGCGAACGCACTCGATATCCGCACCAAGACGCTTGAGCTCGTGAAGCAACGCGTCGACATCGGTCTCGATAACGATTCAGCACTTCGCCTCGCCGAGGCGCGAATTCCGCAGACCAATGCGGACCTGGCGGCGACCGACGAAGCGATCATGTTGAACAAGCATGCGCTCGCCGCGCTCATGGGCCAGGGTCCGGATCGCGCGCTGACCATCGAGCGGCCGGCCTCCGGCACCCTCCACACGCAGGGTCTGCCCGAGAATGCTTCAATCGACCTCGTCGGCCGCCGTCCGGATATCGCTGCCGCGCGCATGCGGCTCGAAGGGGCCGCCGAGCGCATCAAGGAAGCGCGCGCCGCCTTTTACCCGAACATCAGCATTTCGGCTCTGGCCGGCTTCTCGTCCTTGGGTCTGGGTAGCCTGTTCAGCGGCGGCTCCGCATTTGGAAGCGTAACCCCTGCAATTTCCTTGCCCCTGTTCCACGGAGGCGCACTTCAGGGCCAATACCGGGGCCGCCGCGGTGAATATGACGAGGCCGTTGCCCTCTACGACGGCCAGGTCATACAGGCTCTGCGCGAAACCGCCGATGTGGTCACGAGCCAGAAATCGCTCATCGACCGTCTCGGTCAGTCGCGAAGCGCGCTGACCTCCTACGAGCAGGCCCTCGAACTCGCCCGCATTCGCTACAAGCAGGGCCTGTCGACATATCTCGACGTGCTTACTGCCCAAGAGAGCGTCGTCAAGGCGCGCCTGATCGTCGCTCAGCTCGAGACGCGCACTTTCACCCTCGACGTACAGCTGGTCCGCGCCCTCGGGGGCGGGTTCACGGCTGCCTGACTATCCATCCAGGAGACTTGAAATGGCCGAGAGAGATCCCGCCCCATTGAACGCCGTTGACGAAGTCGAACTCGATGAGCTTGCCAAGCAGAAGACCAAGGCAAAGCGCAAAAAACTGTTCGGCGCTTTGGCCGCCGGCGTCGCCCTCATCGGTGGCGGCTATTACACCATGGACTCGCTGGTCTGGTCGAAGCACGCGGAGACAGACAACGCCTATGTCGGCGCCGACGTCGCGCAGGTGACGTCGCAGCTCGCGGCGCCGGTCAGCGCTGTCTTCGTCGAGGATACAAAGCAAGTTCGCCGCGGCGACGTGCTGGTTCGCCTTGACGATACCGATGCGAAGATCGCGGTGGCGAACGCCCAGGCCAATCTCGCGTCGGCAATCCGCAAGGTTCAGGGCCTTCATGCCACCGACAGCGGCCTCGGTGCGCAGATCGCTGCCCGTTCGGCCGACGAAGGCAAGGCGGCCGCGACCGCCGAAGCGGCGCGAGCCGACCTCGACAAGGCCCAGATCGACCTTCAGCGCCGCCAGGGCGTCGCCTCTTCGGGCGCTGTGTCGCAGGACGAGCTGACGACGGTTCGGACGGCGTACAGCAACGCTGCGGCTGCGCTTCGCGCTGCCCAGGCTGCGCAGGCCCAGGCCGCTGCCGCTCGCATGGCCGCAATCGGTGACCGCGACGCCAACCGCGCGCTGATCGCCAACGCGACCGTCGACAACAATCCCGAAGTGCTCGCGGCCCGCGCTGCGCTTCAGCAGGTCCAGGTCGATCTCGAGCGCACCGTCATCCGCGCTCCGATCGACGGCGTCGTGTCGCGGCGCCAGGTGCAGGTCGGGCAGCGTGTGCAGCCCGGATCGCAGCTGATGACCGTTGTCCCGGTGCAGTCGGCCTATGTCGACGCCAACTTCAAGGAAGTCGAGCTCAAGAAGGTCAAGCCGGGCCAGCCGGTGGAGCTTTGGTCCGATCTGTATGGCGAGGATGTCGTCTACCACGGAACGGTGTCCGGCTTTTCCGGTGGAACCGGAGCGGCGTTCGCGCTCGTCCCCGCGCAGAATGCAACAGGAAACTGGATCAAGGTGGTCCAGCGTCTTCCCATTCGAATTCAGCTCGATCGTCGCGAGCTCGCCGCGCACCCGCTGCGCGTCGGCCTGTCGATGAACGTGGACATCAACGTCGCCAAGTAAGGACGAACCAGCCATGCCGGCCAATGCAGCAGCCGCGGCTCCGCCGCGGCACGACGGAACTGCGTCTCCGCTCACCGGACTGCCGCTCTACATCGCGGCAGTCCTGATCGGCCTCGGCAATTTCCTTGTCGTGCTCGACACGACCATCGCCAACGTGTCGGTGCCCACGATCGCCGGCAACCTTGGCGTTTCCTCGAGCCAGGGAACCTGGGTCATCACTTCCTACGCGGTCGCCGAGGCGATCACGGTCCCGCTCACCGGCTGGCTGGCGAAGAAGTTCGGTGCCCAGCGGACGTTCATCACGTGCTACCTGGCGTTTGCGGCCATCTCGCTGCTGTGCGGTCTGTCGAACTCCCTCGGCATGCTGCTCGGAACACGCGTCCTGCTTGGCCTTTTCGGC
>DASSFK010000291.1:0-2610 GCA_035694565.1 Sphingomicrobium sp. | reverse complement strand
CTCGCCGCGATGGTTGGAGAGCTGTTGCGCGTGCAAAATGGTGCCCGGCTCGCGCGCGATATGGCTGCCGGGCTTCGGGCCGGGCAGGCGTTCGCGGCAGCCTACACGCGAGCCAAGCGAAGCGCGGGCGTTGCCGATTTCGGCGATCTGATCTCCTGGACGAGGCGACTGCTGGACACGCCGGGCATGGGTGAGTGGGTCCGCTACAAGCTCGATCGGCGGACCGACCACATCCTTGTCGACGAGTCCCAGGATACGAACCGCGAGCAGTGGGAGATCGTGCAAGCGCTCGCCTCAGAATTCTTTGCCGGGATCGGCGCGTCAGAGGGCAAGGGCCGGACCATCTTCATGGTCGGCGACTTCAAGCAGGCGATTTTCGGTTTCCAGGGCACCGACCCGCAGGAGTTCGACAACGCCCGCGACTGGGTTCGCCAGCAGTCGGCGTCGCTGCTTACGGCTGATGAGGACGCGAGGGCCGGGGCGGCGCTCGAGTTTCGCGACCTTTCGATCGAGGCCAGCTTTCGTTCTGCTCCGGCGGTCCTCGACGTCGTCGATGCCGTGATCGCGGACGTCGGCTACAAGAGCATGGGTTTGCCGGAGCAGCCAAAGCTGCACCGTGCGCACTTCTACAATCGACCGGGCTTAGTGGAGTTGTGGAAGCCATTCGCGGTCGAAGACGGCGAAGAGGGCGATGAAGGCGAGGAAGGCTGGCTCGGAGAGGACGCCCGTCTCTATGCCACCGCGCTCGCGAAGCAGGTCCGGCGCTGGATCGACGAGGCGCCCGTCATGGCGTCGACAAAGCGGCCGATGAGCGCGGGCGACGTGCTCATTCTCGTTCGCAGCCGGGGCGAGCTGGCGTCACTGATCGTTGCCCGACTATTCGAGGAAGGCGTACCCGTCGCCGGCATCGATCGGCTGCATTTGCAGGAGCCGCTGGCGGTCAAGGATTTGCTCTCGGCCATTTCCTTCGCCGCGCAGCCGCTGGACGACCTCAATCTCGCGAACCTGCTTGTTTCTCCCCTGCTTGGCTGGAGCCAGGAGCTGCTGCTGGAGTTGGCCTACGGACGTGGCAGCACGTCGCTCTGGCAGAGACTGGGTGAGCGCTCAGACACCAGGGCAGAATTCCGCGACGCGCGCGACCAACTGAGCGCACTTCTGGCCATGGCGGATTTCACCACGCCACACCGTTTTCTTGAAACGATCCTCTCGGGGCCGATGGATGGTCGGCGAAAGCTGTACAGTCGCCTCGGGATGGCGGCCCGCGACCCGATCGACGAGCTTCTGGCGAGCGCGATCGAGTTCGAGCACCAGGAGATTGCCTCGCTCGACCGCTTCATCGCCTGGTTCTCGCGCGGTGAGGTCGAGATCAAGCGTGATCCTTCGGCGCCGACGAATGCGGTGCGTGTCATGACGGTCCACGGTGCCAAGGGACTCGAGGCTCCCGTCGTCATTCTCGCCGACGCGACTGCGGACCCGTCAAGGCTGGGCGGAGTGCAGCGGACGCTTGATTTCCCGGTTCCGGAGGTGGGCAAAGTGCCGCTCATCCGTCCGCGGAAGGCAGAGCGCGTGTCGCCGTTCGCCGAGCTGATCGCCGAAGAGGAAGCCCGCGACTTGCAAGAGCATTGGCGGCTTCTTTACGTCGGGCTGACCCGGGCAGAAGAGCGCCTCGTCATCACGGGGCTTCAGCCCAAGATGAAGGATGGCGTCCGGCCCGAGAATTGCTGGCACACGAGCGTGGAGCGGGCACTTGTTTCTCTGGGCGCGCATCTCGAGGAGGATGCGAACTGGGGCCAGGTGCTTCGCTACCAGGGGTCCGTCGCGGCGACATCGGTGAAGCCGAAAGCGGCTCCGCTGGCGCTTGCCCGGCCGCCGATTCAGGATTGGGCCAGGACCGCTGCGCCGCCGGAGGCACGTCCGCCTCAGCCGCTCGCGCCATCCGCCATTACCGAGGACAGCGAATCCCTGCCGCCGCCGAGCGACGCGCTGCGAGCCGCGGCCCAGCGCGGAACTTTGATCCACCAGCTGCTCGAGAGATTGGCCGACGTCGACCTTGCTCAGCGCCATTCGACCGCGCTTCGTTGGTTGGAGCGCTCCGCCGGCCTGGCCGACCCCGCAGCGCGCCGCGAAATTGCCGACACTGTCTGCGAAATCCTGTGTGATCCGCGCTTTTTCGCACTGTTCGGCGCTGGATCGCTGGCGGAAGCGCCGCTCGCCGCGACGTTGCCCGACGGAACGGTTGTCGCCGGAACAGTCGATCGCCTTCTGGTCGAGGACGATCGCATCTCGGTGATTGATTTCAAGACGGGCAGAGTGCCGCCATCGGACGATGCGATTCCGGCCTCCCACAAGGCGCAGATGAGCGCCTATACAGGGGCGCTGCGAGTCATTTTTCCGGGTCGGGAGGTGCGCGCGGCGCTGCTCTACACAAGCGGCCCGCAGCTCTTCGAATTGCAGTGTTGAGACTGTTGAGCACAGTCCCCATATGCATGTTAACTTTTATCACGGAGACATGTTGAAATGGCCACCAAGTCCGTCACCGACCAGAGCTTCCAGGACGATGTGCTGGGTGCTTCCGGTCCCGTTCTCGTGGATTTCTGGGCGGAATGGTGC
>DASSFK010000290.1:0-3455 GCA_035694565.1 Sphingomicrobium sp. | reverse complement strand
GCCTCCAGCGGCTGCCCCGTTTGGGCGGCCTTCCTTATTTTTACTAGACGAGACGAAGAGACAGGCGCGCGCCATGAAGATTCGCAACAGCTTGAAGTCGCTCAAGTCGCGCCACCGCGATTGCCGCGTGATCCGCCGCCGTGGACGCACGTACGTCATCAACAAGACGAACCGGCGCTTCAAGGCTCGGCAGGGCTAACGCCCCGGGGGACCTCGGTCGCCCCACGGTTCCGGGCTAAGGCCTTCAAAATCACGACCTTTGTGATTATCTGCGTCGACTCGGCGCGGATTCGTCGCGTCTCGTCTTTCACCCCTTGTTCACGTGGGTGACTATAGAGAACGACGCTAAGGAGTCGTGTGATGAAACGGTTTTCGAAGGGTGCACTGGTGATTGGAGCTGCCTTGTTTGCGGTCTCCGGCTCCGCGGCCTTCGCCCAGGCTGCCGGCGGCAAGGATAATGCGACGGCAACTCCAAAGGGCTGGAACTACGAGATCAAGGACGGCAAGCGCGTGCCGAAAGGCGAGCGCGTAACCAACGCCGACGGCAGCTGGCGCGAGGAAACCCGCCAGGGGGCCTGCGTGACGGTCAAGGAAAAGACCGCCGCGGGCGAATATAAGGAAAGTCGCCGCTGCAACTAGGTCGCTGACGGCTTCGGCTGCTTGGTGATGACGCAGGCGGGCAGCCTGAGCTGCTCGACTTCCTTGCAATCCCGGACCTGAACAGACCCGTCGGGACCGACGAAGATGGCGAAGCTCAGTTCGCTCGCGCAGCTCGCGGTCCACATCGACAAATTGCCATATTCCTGGACGTAACCGGCCTTCGTCACCGTGTTGCACTTCTTGCCGCTGTCATAGATCGCTCGGCGAAGGGCGATCTTGAGGCCGGATTCGCTCAGTTCGTGGAGCGCGTTCTGCTGCTCGCTGCGGACCGAAATGCTCTTGGGTGGGGCGCTCGGCTGCGAATTGCTGTCGCCGCATCCGCCGGCAAGCAGGGCCATCGCCAGAGCCGCTGAAAGTTGCGCACGCATTGCTCGTCCTTTCGTTACGCACAAGTGAAACAACGGACCCCTCGGTTCGGTTCGATCTACCGGTAACGGATTTTCACCGCGGCGGCCGCAGCCTTGGCGGTGTGGACTGCGTCGTCGGCATCCTTCCCGCTCGCGAGCGCGACGCCCATTCGCCGGTTCTTCAGCGTCTTCGGCTTGCCGAAGATGCGCAGGTCCACCGGCGCTCCGGGGCGCCCGCGGGCAAGCGCGTCAGCAATGCCCTCGAACACGAAATCCTCGCTTTCGTCCGAAGCCAGGATGACCGCCGACGCGCCGGGGCGCGTGAGTTCGATCGCCGGGATCGGAAGCTTGAGCACGGCGCGAAGGTGGAGCTCGAACTCGTTCGGGAATTGGGTGATCAGAGTGACCATGCCGGTGTCGTGCGGGCGCGGCGACAGCTCGGAAAAGATCGCCTGGTCGCCCTTGACGAAGAACTCGACCCCGAAAATCCCGTAGCCGCCGAGCGCTTCGACGATCTTGCGCGCCTGGCGCCGGGCCGAGAGCAAGGCGCCGTCGGCGATCCGAGCCGGCTGCCAGCTCTCGCGATAGTCGCCCGCTTCCTGACGATGACCGATTGGGGCGCAGAACAGGACTCCCGCTTCGGTCGCGACCGTGAGGAGGGTGATCTCGCTGTCGAACTCGATGAATTCCTCGACGATGACTCGAGGACGATCGCCGCGCATGTTCGCGACCGCATAGTCGTAGGCGGCGCCGACGTCCTCTTTCGTCTTGGCCGTGCTTTGGCCCTTGCCCGAGCTCGACATGACCGGCTTGACCACGCACGGCAGACCGATTTCGTCGACCGCCGAGATGGCCTCGTCGCGCGATTCCGCAAACTTGTACCTCGAGGTGACGAGTGCCAGCTCGCGAGCGGCATATTCGCGAATGCCGTCGCGGTTCATGGTCAGCTGAACCGCCTTTGCCGACGGCGCGACGCGCCAGCCTTCGGCCTCGAGCTTCGCGAGCGTCTCGGTGTCGATCGCCTCGATTTCCGGAATGATCACGTCGGGCTTGTGCTTCTCGACCGCAGCGCGAAGCGCCTTGCCGTCGAGCATCGGGAAAACCTCGAATGCGTCGGCCAATTGCATGGCGGGAGCCTTCTCGTAGCGGTCGCAGGCGACGACCCGGCAACCGAGGCGCTTGGCGGCGATTGCAAATTCCCGGCCGAGCTCTCCCGACCCCAGAAGCATCAATGTGGCGATGTGCATCGCCGCGCGATAGCGGCGCCCGCAATCGTCGGCTAGACCATTGAAGTTCGCTTGAGTGGGGGTATCGATGCGGTCATTGCTTCTGGTCTCGGCTTCATTCCTGGTCGCCGCCGCTCCTCCACCCGAAAAGCCCAGGACGCCGTCCGAGATCGTCGCCGAAGCCCCGCCGTCGGCCTGGCGCGACATCCGTCCGGACGACCTCCTGGTCATGGATTTCGGCAATGGTGCGCATGTCGTGATCCAGCTCGCGCCCGAGTTTGCGCCGGTGCACGTCGCCAACATCCGGGCGCTCGCGAAAGGCGCCTGGTGGAACGGCTCCGCAATCTATCGAGTGCAGGACAATTATGTCGTCCAGTGGGGCAATAACGAGAGCAAGAAGCCGCTTCCCGCGGGCGTGGTCGCCAAGCCTCCGGCCGAATATCATCGAGGGCTCAAAGGGCTGGCGGTGAGGCCGCTCGGCCATGCCGACGATTATGCACCGAGCGCGGGCTTCGCCGGAGGCTGGCCGATCGGATATGATGCCAAGGGCGGAACCGCCAACCTCACCCATTGCTACGGCTATGTCGGTGTGGGCCGCGACCTCTCACCCGATACCGGCACGGGCGGCGAGCTCTATGCCGTCATCGGCCATGCTCCCCGCCATCTCGACCGCAACATCGCGGTCGTGGGCCGGGTGATCGACGGGATCGATCGCCTGAGCTCCCTGCCGCGCGGAACCGAGGCGCTCGGCTTCTACAAGGAAGACAGCATGCACGTGCCGATCGCAATGGTCCGGCTTGCAAGCGAAATCCCCGCCGCCGAGCGGATTGCCTATCAGTATATGGATACGGGAAGCGCGACCTTCGCCGCTTATCTGAACGGGCGCGCCAACCGGAAGGACGATTTCTTCATGCGACCGGCGGGCGGCGTCGATCTCTGCAACGCGCCGGTGCCGGTTCGAAAGAAGCCCGCCTAGGCCGCCCAGGCCGCGTCGTGATGGCGGTTCTTGTGCTGGATGATCACCGGGCCGCCGTGCGAGCACATGCTGGCCTCGGCCAGCGGAAGCGCGGTGGCGCAAAAAGCGCATTCGGCCGACACTCGGCCGATCAGCCAGTGGGTCCGCCCGCAGCCCGGGCAATGATTGACGTCATGCTCGCGGTAGACTGCGTGATAGCCCCTGCCGGTCAGCTGTCTGATCGTGTCGTCGGTCGGCATCTTTCGA
>DASSFK010000289.1:0-3484 GCA_035694565.1 Sphingomicrobium sp. | reverse complement strand
CCAATCCTGATCACCGGCGCCACCGGCACTTTGGGGCAAGCCTTCGGCCGGCTCTGCGCGCATCGTGGACTTGCCTATGTGCTGACCGACCGCCGGGACCTCGACATTTGCAACGAGGCCTCGATTGCCGCCGCGATCGACCGCCACCAACCATGGGCGGTCATCAACACGGCCGGTTTTGTAAGAACATGGGACGCCGCAACGAAGCTCGACGAATGCTTCGACGCGAATGTCACCGGCCCGGAGCTATTGGCCAGGGCATGCAAGCTGCATGGCATTCCGCTCGTCACCTTCTCGTCGGACCTGGTCTTCGACGGCAAGCTCGGCCGGTCCTATGTCGAACCGGATGCTCCGGCACCGGCCTGCGACTACGGCCGAAGCAAGGCCGAAGCGGAAGCGCGGCTGCTGGCGATTGATGCGGACGCCCTCATCGTCCGCACCAGCGCCTTCTTCGGCCCATGGGACCGTAACAATTTCCTGTTCAACACGATCGAGAAGCTGAGGCGCGGCAGCGACGTCTTCGCGAGTGCCAGGACGATCGTCTCGCCGACCTATGTCCCGGACCTGGTGCACGCCGCGCTCGATCTGCTCCTCGATGAGGAGAAGGGCTTCTGGCATCTTACCAACCAGGGACCGCTGAGCTGGCATGAGTTTGCGACCGCGGTGGCGGACCATGCCCGGCTGGATATCGGGAAGATCGTCATTCCCGAGCTGGACGAGGCCGGAGACACGAGCCTGACCAGCAGTCGCGGTCTGCTGTTGCGTCCGATCGATCACGCGATCGCGGATTTCATGGAGTTTTCTGAGCCGCTGAAGCAGCTCGGCGAAGCGGCTTAGCCTATTCGTCCCACTTGTGGTGTTCGGCCCAGACTCGGCGGATCGTGCCCGAGCTTGCTCGCATCACGATGCTTTCGGTCGTCAGGCAATTGCGGCCGCGATGGACGCCCTTGAGCAGCGAGCCGTCCGTGACCCCGGTCGCGGCGAAGATGCAGTCGCTCTTCGCCATTTCTTCAAGGCTGTAGATCCGGTCGAGATCCTGGATGCCCCAACGGTGGGCGCGCGCAATTTCGTCGTCGTTGCGGAAGACCAGGCGGCCCTGCATTTGCCCACCGACGCAGCGAAGAGCCGAAGCGGCGAGCACCCCTTCAGGAGCGCCGCCGCTGCCGAGATAGATGTCGACGCTGGTCTCGGGATCGGTGACCGCGATCACCCCGGCAACGTCGCCGTCCGAAATCAGCTTCACTCCGCAGCCAAGCGAACGCAGTTCATCGATGATCTCATCGTGACGCGGGCGATCGAGAACGCAGGCGATGATCTCATCGTCCGGGACTCCCTTGGCAGCGGCAAGCGCGCGGATATTCTCGGTGACGCTTCGCGAAAGGTCGATCGTTCCTTCCGGATAGCCTGGCCCTATCGCCAGTTTCTCCATGTAGGTGTCGGGCGCGTTGAGGAGGCCACCCTCCTCGGAAATGGTAAGAACGCACATGGCGCTCGGTCCCGCCTTGGCGGTAAGTGTCGTGCCTTCCAGCGGGTCCAGAGCGATGTTGATCTTCGGGCCAGTACCCTGTGCCGAACCGACTTTCTCCCCGATGTAGAGCATGGGCGCTTCGTCGCGCTCGCCTTCGCCGATGACCACGGTGCCGTCGAACGGAAGCTCGTTCAGCGCCTCGCGCATGGCTTCGACAGCGGCTGCGTCGGCCGAGTCATTGTCGCCGCGCCCGATCCACTTCGATGCCGCGACCGCGGCCGCCTCGGTGACGCGCACCATCTCGAGAACGAGAACTCGGTCGAGGACGTGGGACGCAGGTACGCGAGGGCTTCGAAGCATGATTGATCGGTCTCCTGTGGGGGAGCGGATAGGAGGGGTTCGTTACCTTGTCGAGGCGGGCGGCTTACTCGTCCGGGTCCGCTTCGTGGGTGAGCAGCTCAGCGCGAATTCGCACTGCACGCGATCCGACACGAGTCTCGATCAGGAAGACCGCAAAGCCCGTTCCGATCGAGATCATCGAGACGATGAAGAGCAAGGCGATCGCTGTTCCGAAGTGCGCTCCGGTCAGGCTTGCGGCGAACAGCAGGACGACGACCGAGCAGGTGAGCACGGCTGCGAACACTGACAGGAAGATCGCCCGGCTGACCAGAACCATCCGGCGATCCAGAATGCGCAGCTCGTTGAGCCAGCGATCATGCTCCGTGCCGCGGCTCGAAAGGAGCAGTGGCTCGATGTCTCGAGCCCGGTCGACGATCCGGGAAAGCCGGCCGGTGCAGACGTTCAAGAAGGCGCCGATGCCAGCAAAGAGGAACACCGGCGCGACGGCAAGCTGGATGATCTGGGCGACCGTGGCCGCGGAGGTGGGCGAGTTCGGAAACATTCGACTCCTCTGCGCGCCCCTGTGCCCAAGTCAAAATGTCCCGAGGCGAGAATCGTTAAGTGCCTGAAGGCGTTGTCTGCGCAAGCCTGCCGTTGTATGAAAAGTAAACGAGCGGGGGCTTGTTTATGACTCGATTCGCCATCGGGTTGGCAGTGCTGACCATGGCAACGGCCGCTTCGGCGCAGACGGACTTCGGGATTCGAACGGTCTCGGGCGAGCGCACGATCGTGCGCGTCGGAGTCGCAGTCAAGGCGGCGCAGCGGGATTCGAACACGGTTCAGGCGGTCGTCGGATCGGAGCCGGCATCAGGCACACAAGAGGCAAACTGGACTCCACTGGTTCGCGGGTCGGGAAGCCTTAACTCGGCGGCCTCGATCGGATCGAACTGGGGACGGGTGACGAGCACTTATCGCAGTCCCGCGCACAACCGCGCCGTCGGCGGAGTGCGGAACAGTTACCACCTCCGCGGACGAGCCATCGACATCGCCCGCCGTCCAGGTGTCACCCATTCGATGATTGCGGCAGCGTTCCGGAACGCTGGCTATCGGCTGGTCGAGTCGCTGGATGAAGGCGACCACAGCCATTTTGCGTTCGCTTTCAATGGGGATTCGACGCGGATCGCGTCGGTGCCCACCAAGAGCGAGTTGACGAAGTGGGGAGTCGTTACGGTTTCGAGCGCGCTCCTGCGCTGATCTAGGCTCCGGCCAGCATCTTCTTCACGCCGCGGGCCGCCTGCCTCAGCCTCTGCTCGTTCTCGACGAGCGCAATCCGGACATGGCCTTCGCCCTCCTCTCCGAAGCCGACTCCAGGAGCGACCGCGACGTGGCCCTCGGTCAGCAGACGCTTCGAGAATTCCATCGCACCGAGATTGTGGAACTGCTCGGGGATCGGGGCCCAGGCGAACATGCTCGCCTGCGGAACGGGAATGGTCCAGCCGGCGCGGCCGAAGCATTCGACCAGCACATCGCGGCGCTTGCGATAGAGGCTGCGGTTGAACTCGACGATGTCCTGCGGGCCGTTGAGCGCAGCGACCGCGGCCGCCTGAATCGGAGTGAACGCTCCATAGTCGAGGTAGGATTTCACACGGGCGAGAGCGGCGATGAGGCGCTCGTTGC
>DASSFK010000288.1:0-17257 GCA_035694565.1 Sphingomicrobium sp. | reverse complement strand
AACCGCAAGGACGCGACTTCACTTGCGGATAAACCTTCACCGGAAAGGCAGAAAAATACTTATGGCTATCTACTTGCGTAATAATGCGTGGAATAATGGCGGAGACTTCACTAACGCCGATCTCCTGTGGTATGCGAAAGGGGTTGGGAAAATGATGAGTCGAGCGCTAAATGACCCGGCCAGTTGGTGGTTCTACGCCGCCATCCACGGCGAATATGTGAACCCGAACACGGCGTGGTACCCCAGGCCGCCAGAATTTCCCGGGTGGGGATTTATCAGGTCATTTCCCAATATACCCACCTCGCCTCTGCCAGACCAAGCCACTCTGAATCTGTATTGGAATCAATGCCAGCACGGCAGCTGGTATTTTTTTCCCTGGCATCGTGGCTACCTGCTGGCGCTGGAGGCGCAACTGAGGCAGGACATACTTAGTTTGGGCGGTCCCGGCAGTTGGGCGCTGCCTTATTGGAATTACTTTGGCGGGAACGGTGGCAGCCAGTACCAGATGCCACCCGCGTTCGTGGCCCAAACTTTGCCAGATGGCAGTGTCAATCCCCTGTACGTCGCGATGCGCTACGGCCCTAACGCAGATGCAAACATTGTTGTTCCTTGCCCGCCAGCGGTTCCCAACGGTCCGGTGAACTCGGATGCCATGACGAACGACCTGTTTACGGGCACCGATTCGGCAACGCCGCCGCCCGGATTCGGCGGTCCGGAAACTGGCTTCGCACATTCCGGTGATACCCATGGTACCTTCGAAAGCAATCCGCACGACTTGGTCCATGTTTATGTCGGCGGTGGACTCAGTGATACTAACTACGGCTTGATGGCGGACCCGGGCACCGCCGCGCTCGACCCGATTTTCTATCTGCACCACTGCAATATCGACCGAATGTGGGCGGTCTGGAATTCAAGCGGCAATTCCAATCCGACCGATCGCAACTGGCTTGATGGCCCAACTCAACAATTCGCAATGCCTAGGGCGGAGGGAGGGCCATGGTATTACACCCCGGAGCAGGTGGCCAACCTAAGCTCGCTCAATTACAACTACCAAGAGATGTTCGCCGAGCCGGCCCCGCCGTTACCTATGTTGGCCCGAAGGCTCGCGATGCTGGGGGCGCCGGCCGCGGAGCAGGAGAAGGCGAAGAGCGGACCCGTGACGCGGGCCATGCCGAGACAGACCGAACTCCTCGGGGCTAGCGCAGGCCCACTCCTGATCCGCGAACGTGGCACTCTGACTTCTATAAGGCTTGATACTGTTGTGCGGCGCAAAGTCGCTAGGAGCCTTGCCAGAGCTTCCGCGACAGCGTTACCGGATAAGGTCTTCCTCAAGCTGGAAAATGTTCGCGGCACCTTCGACGCCACCGTGCTGGATGTGTATGCGAACCTTCCGCACGATGCGAAGCCTGATGATGACGGAGCAATGCTTGCCGGACATGTGGCACTTTTCGGCGTGCGCCGGGCTGCTGTGCGGGACGGCCAACACGCTGGCGAAGGTCTGAATTTCATACTGGATATTACCCACATTATTGACCGGCTCCATCTCGCAAACGCACTGGATCGCGAGTCGCTCCAAGTCAATATTTCGCCTAACCGGCCACTACCGGAGGGAGCCGAGGTACAGATCGGGCGGATCAGCGTTTACCTTCAAGCGTTTTGAATCTCTGACTCCAAAGTGGAAGCATGATATACAACCGACGGGAGTATGCGCGGCTCCAAAACTGCGTGTTCTCCATCAGTCTGATCGCTTGGATTGTTATCCTACTCGAACCAAATGCTTCGTCCTGCTGTGCGCCCAAAGAGTTTAAGATGCTGCTTGCCTTAAGTCCGGCGGGTTTGCAGGCAAGAAACTGGGGATTGATGTTGGTCGCGATGATGGCGCCAACGCTCGTCCCCGCACTCTACCATATCCGCATTAGCAGCTTCGTAAGGCGTCGGGTGCGCTCGATAGCGTTCTTCTCAGCCGGGTATGGTGCGGTTTGGATTGCTGCCGGTAGTGTTATGCTTGCAATAGAACTGGGTGCAACGTGGTGGGCACCTCAATCCTACCTGCCCGCAGGCGCTGTGGCGGCCGTCGCGTTGGTGTGGCAGGCATCGCCTATAAAACAACGCTGCCTAAACCGAACTCACAGCCACCGGGCTATCGCAGCGTTTGGGGCCGCAGCAGACTGGGATCTGTTCCGGATGGGCTTGGAACATGGCCTCTGGTGCACCGGATCGTGCTGGCCGGCAATGTTGTTCTCCATCCTTTTGCTAGAAGGACATTTTCTCGCGATGGTTGCTGTTAGCACCCTGATGTTTTGCGAACGACTCGACCCGCCTAAGACGCCGTCGTGGCAATGGCGTGGTTTCCGTACGGCATTGCGTTACTTGCACCTTCGCGTGCGGGGGCCGCAGTCTCGCCCGCTGGCGTTCGCGAGCGATGCCCAGACATGACCTTGCCCAAGGACGCGGAACTACTTGGCGCTAATTCTGGGGAGCTAGAAATCAAAGGCTCGGGCGCTCATACCCTCGTAAGGTTTAGCGCCGACGGCCGACGCAAGCTTGTCGCCAGCCTTACCAACACTGCTGCGGGGAGCTCGCGCAGCCGGTTTTATCTCTTGTTGGAGAATATCCGCGGAGCTAACGACGCCTCAGTGCTGAACGTATCTGTCAATCTGCCGGAGGATTCGCGCCCGCGTGAGCATCGCGATCTCATGGCTGGCGCGGTCGGTCTCTACGGGCTGAGAAGAGCAAGTATCAAAAGTAATCAGCATGGCGGTTCCGGACTGACGTTCGTGCTGGATGTCACTCAGATCTTAAGCGAGCTTCTTGCGACCAAGTCACCCAATGCCGATGTAATCCGCGTTAGCATCGTGCCACAGCGTCACCTTCAGGATTCGGCAGGCATTGTCGTGGCGCGGGTCAGCATTGTTAGTATTCCGGCGAGTCGAGTTGACTAGCGCGGCCCGGGTGCGCTCGAGTGTCGGTGAGCTCTTGTCGTCCGCGCGGGTGAAATGCGTTCTTATACAACTCGAATCTGCGACCAAAGTCCAGATTCCGATATGTCGATAAGAATTTAGCTCTCTTCCGAGCTTCGCCGCGAGATGATACCTGGGTAATTATTCCACGCGTAGCATCTAACTAATCGCTGGAGCCAACCGCTGGCCGACGCGATGCGCGTTTTTGATTTTATGAAACAGTCCTTAGAGCTTGCCGCGCTCGCTCGTGCCAGCGGTGGCTCATCTCCCTCTCGTTAGGCCTTGTACAAACTAAACTGCAAACGCGGAATGTCAGGCCAGTCCCGTGCTGATCTTCGGTGACGATCCCGGAATACACTGAGCACAAGACAGCGAACGAGATAGTCCAGCCGTTGCGCAGACACGCTGAGTTGATCTCTGCTACGGGCACCGACCAACTTTAGTTGCGCTTTTTTACCAGCGCCCCCGCGGCAAGCGCAAGGTTTTCCGAAAATGATTGACTGCGCCGTCGAAAGTTGGCATCAACAAGAAACGGAAATGAAGAACCACGCCGGAACGGCAGTCGTGCTTAGGTCACTGTTTCTATCCGGCTGCGTACCCTTAACCGATAAATCAAGGATTGGCTTACTATGAAACAGAAATCATCCGTCAACACGGACATAATCAAGGTTGTCTTCTTCGACGCCCGCGACACACTCGGAGAAGTTGATCAGCCGGGTCATTTAGTGCCTTTCCGGCCGAGCACAGAAAAGCTGTTGGAAGCTATCAAAGCCCTGGGCCTGCGAATGGGTGTGATTACTAACCTCCCGGCGGATGTTACTGCTGACCAAGGGAAAGAAATGGTGTTGACTGCTGAATTATCGCAGGATCCGGTCTCCTCTGAAGTGCGCACAATCGGGAATTTCATCCCGCGGGAAAATATCATTACCAACCACGAGGCGGGTGCAGATAAACCCGATCCTAAGATTTACCATTATGCTGCGAAGCAACTCGACGTGAAGCCGCATGAATGTCTTTTCGTCGGTGAGAACTTGATCGAGAATCTCGGGGCGGCGCTGGCTGGGATGGAGCAGCAAATGAAGCCGTGCCCTCCGGGCCGCGAGTTTCTGCCTGCTTTGCAGAGCAAGATCGGGGCTTCTCCAACCGACAGTGGACGTCAGTTCGAGGCGATGCTCGAGCACGAGCACTTGCTCGGCGAAAGAATCTTCGCTTGCGGCGCGGAGATCGGTAAGTGGCTCAGAAAACTCACTGACGGCAAAGCTCCGCCTTTGGATAAGGGCAAATGGATTAGCCCGCCGGAGGTTAAGGTGCCACTTAAACTATACCAAGCGATGGCATATTACGTGCATCTGATCGACCATTTTGCCGATCAAGTACATCTCACTGCCGAAGAGCGTATGCTCGAGGTGGCGGTTGCCTGCGGAATGAAGCCAACGGACGGCCAATGGGTATTCGACCAGCACGCTCAGGCGCGGGCTTACTGGCGCTCGCTCGACGTCGCCTGGCGCCGCATCCAGACGGGTGATGACGATGACCGCTTTTATGCGCTCATCGACTTCCAAAGGACGGTGGAAGCTTTTGTTGATCTCTTCAAAGCCCACGCCGTGCGGGAAGATAACCAGATGTACCCGAAAGCTGGGAAATTTTTCAACGACTCTGATGACGCTCTAGTCCTGAACATCATTCAGCACACGGGAGCGTCAGACATTACGCCATATATTGGGATGGTCGAGCGAATGGAGAAGCTGCTCAAGATCACGCCCTGATGAAGGACGAACCCAAACCCGAGACAATGTTATGGTGAATGTCACTCCTCCCCCGACGCTGACAGGCAAGCGTTTTCTGTCCGCGATCCAGCGGCAGCAGGTCGCGGCGATCTTTGAGGCCATCTGGCCTGGTGGTCCGGACAATCCCGGAGCGCGGGATGCTGGCGCGGCGGATTATCTCGACTTGCTCCTCGGGTGCGATGACTCGGTGTATTACGACATTCCGAACTGGCGGCCCATGTATGTGGCGGGCCTGGCCATGTTGAATGCCATGGCGTTAAGCCGGCCGGGTGTCGCGAAGCCGTTGGAGCAACTTTCTGTGGCGGAGATGACTGCGCTGCTGATGGACCTCGCCGCGGGAACGCTCGGCGGGTTCCCGGACGCAGCGTGGCAGCGGCGGTTCTTTACGACGCTGCGTGGACATGCCATCGAGGGCTGCCTTGCGGATGCGCGATGGGGAGGAAATCAGAAAAATGTGGTCTGGAACTGGCTGGGCTACCCGAACGGGCAAGCTAAGGACTTCAAGCCAGAGTCGCGAACTGAGGTCCCATGAGTACCAACAAGTTTGATGCGATCATCGTCGGTAGCGGAGCGGGCGGCGGCACGGCGGCGAAGATCCTGACTGATCTTGGTTGGAACGTCCTCGTGTTGGAAAAAGGACAGCCGACGAAGACGGAGGATTTCATGCCGTTCGATGAACTGCACTACCGCGAGCACAAGACGCTCATTCCAAAGATCACGGATGATCCGATGATCTACGCCGGGGTGAATGGGAACACACCCACGCCAAGCGAGCGGTGGTGGGAAGCGACGATGGTCGGTGGTTCCACGATGGTCTGGGACGCCAACTTCCCGCGCTATACGACGCCGGACTTCGATGTGCTGCCGTACTTGAAAGACGTTCCTAATGCGGAACACATGGTGAAGTGGCCGTGGACCTACCAGGATTTCATTCCGTATTTCGAGCGCGCGGAACGGGAATGGTGTGTGTCGGGCGACGCCGCTAAATCGCACGAAGAATTGCGCCCGGGATACGAGTATCCGATGCCGCCGCTGAAGCCGCATATGTCCACGGCGTTTCTGACGGACATTTTTGAGAAGGGCGGCCTGAAACCGTACGTCAGTGCGCGCGCGATCAACTCGCAGACTTTCGAAGGCCGGCCCGCTTGTCCATTCTGCGGGTTTTGCCAGTTCTTTGGGTGCGCCGTGGATTGCCGAGCCAACAGCACCAACACCGTCCTGCGCAAAGCGATAGCAAGCGGACGCTGCGAACTGCGCCCGGGGCATTATGTTACGCGGGTCGAGCATGAAAAGGGGACCAAGGGAAAGCGGCGCACTACGGGCGTATGGTATGTCACAGAGCCGAGGAGCGAAGAACGGTTTCTACCGACCAAATGTGTCATCGTGTCCGTGCAAACGATCCAATCGGCGCGGCTGTTTCTACTCTCGGGAATTCCAGATCCTAACAAGATGATCGGGCGCTTCCTAACCTATCACTCGAAGGGAGACGGCCATTATACCTTTCCGGGAAAGAAAGTCTGGGACCCGGGTCCGGATCATCAGGAGTTCCAGCCGGTGTCGGCGATCGGAACGCTCCAGTTGCGGGGAATCTACACTTACACCGATGAGAACGGGAATGAACGGAAGGCCGGTAAGTTTTCGGTTTACGACCCCTTTACATGCACGACGCCGTTGCGCCTGGTGAAGAGTGCGTGGCTGGGACCGGCCAAGAAGAATGTCTGGGGTTCGGATCTGATCCAGTATCTCAAAGAAATTCGGAGCCAGGGCGGCGTGTCCGTTTCGTTCACAGGGGACGCCATGAGCATCTACGACAATCGGGTCGAATTGGACCCGGTGACGAAGGATCCTTGGGGAGTTCCGGTGGCGAAGACATTCTACAAACATGACCCGTGGGAACTGGAAATGAGCAAATATGCGCTCAAGCGGATCGAACAGGTGGTGGTGGACGCGGGCGGAGAAGTGAGAAAGAGCGATCCGCAGGACGCGGCTAATCCCGGATACGGCCACGTGCACGGGAGCTTGCGCGCGGGGAGGGAACGCAATGCCGCGGTGTTGAACGAGAACTGCGAGTCGCACGAGGTGAAGGGACTCTACGTCTTGGATGCGGCGTGGATGCCGACTGCGGGGGCGTCCAATCCTTCGATAACCTTGATCGCGAACGCGATCCGAGTTTGCGACAACATTCCCAAGGAATGATTGCCCTGCGCCCAGTCAGACATTTCCATGAGTACTGCTGCCGGTTACCAGGTCGAAACCGCCGATCAGGCCAAGTCACCGAAGGTCACGCAGGTCGGCAAACCCATAGTAGACGGTGTCGCCAGAGAAGGACTGGTATGAGTGACACGCCACTGAGACAAGCGCTGGGTTCGTTCCTCGAGGGCTGGCGGAATGATGTCCCGACAAGTTGGCAGCCAGCGCTCAACGGAATTGAACCCGCCTACGAAGAGGTGCGGGCGGATTTGTTACTGCGGGAGCTCGAGGTCATCTTTCCTGGACGCCGCGGTTCAGCAGTCGCTGGTGCGCCGGTCGGCGCGCACATTTTCAAATCATTGGATCGGTTGGCACCACGAGACGTAAAAGCTGTGGTCATCGGTCAGGATCCTTATCCTCGTGTGGGACGTGCGACCGGGCGGGCGTTTGAGCAGGGGGACTTATCGGGATGGTCGGGCGCCGGCAATGTGGTGACGACGAGCATGAAGCGTCTCATGCAAGTGGCGTCCCACCAGCGAACGGGAGATACAGGGTACCTCGGGAACGGCGGTTGGAACCGCGTGCAGAGCGACCTGGCTTCCGGTGTGCTGAACTTCAAGACGCCTCGCGCGCAGTTTGATGCCTGGGAGGACGCAGGAGTTCTTTGGTTGAACGCGGGCCTAACGCTCAGCCATTACGTACAGGGCGGCGCCCCGGAGCAGAAGTTCGGGCATATCCCACTTTGGCGGCCGATCGTGCGGCGGATCATCCAGCATCTCGTCCAGCGGGCGAACCGACGCGTCGTTTTCTTGACTTGGGGCGCATTTGCCCAGGACGTGCTCGCCGGAGCCGGAGTGAAGAATGATCCCGCCTGGGGCATGACTGCGGGCATGGCGGCGTATCCGCATCCGGCCACCGCCGAATTCCTTGCGCCACCGAACCCGCTCGCCAAGGCCAACACAATCCTAGCCGGCTTGGGAGGCGCCCCGATTATCTGGTGAACCAGAGCTATCAACCAAAAGTACCGCATTTGCGAGAAATCATCCGTTACGAAGCATGAGAATCGCCGCACATCGAGGGACACGCCTCCACGCTCCGGAAAACAGCCGCGCGGCCTTGGTATCCGCGTATACAGCCGGTGCGGACGTCTTGGAATTTGACGTGCAACTGACGAAGGACGGCGCTCTCGTCCTGTCCCACGACGGCACGACGGATCGCGTAACTGGGCACGCTGGGAAGATCATCGATCAGTCGCTCGAAGATTTGAAGAAACTGGATTGGAGCGAAACATTCGAGCCCCGCAATTCGCCAGGCTTCCACTACTTTACGGATCCCAAACGTATGTTGGCACCGCTTACATTTCCGGCGGTGCTGGAGGCGCTCCCGGACGACGTGGAACTGCTGCTAGAGCTGAAGCACGACTCTTCGGAGACGACCGGTCAGAGGGATAAATTCGTGCGGACCGCATTAGAGGGATTGAGGCTCCACGGAGCGGTAGAGCGCACTGTTGTCTATTCCAAAGACCCGGAAAATCTCAAACTTGCACGCGGTCTGGAGCCGGCATTACTCGTGGCCGCATTCGATTTCACAAAGTCGCCCGCCGAACAGCTTGAATTGCTGCGGAGCACAAAAGCGGACGGGCTGGTAACGGATCTCGAGTCCGTGCTCATAAATGGACAACTCACGAATTTCGGTACTCAACTGAAAGCCTTCTGTGGGGAAAAGAATCTCAAGGTGGGCGCTATCCTATATCCTTCTCGGACGCCGGGCATTTTCACAAAGACAGAGTACGAAGCGCTTCGCCAGCACGAGTTCGTTTGGTCGGTTTCAACAGATTCGATGATCGACGTGCTTGGCTTCGTTCGACAGGCGGGGCCGAAAATAGAAACAAGTTTTTCCGGTGAGAAGGTGGACCGCGAGAATTTCGCGCTCGGCTATGCTAAAGCGAACGAGTTCGTTAACGTCTTTCAAAAAGACGGGATTCACGTGGACATCACCAAGTACGACCGGGATTTTCCCCCGCTCCCAGACAATCCGCTTGAGCGAAAGGTGCAGGAGCTGGAAACTAAGCTGCTCTACACTGCGAAAGATTGGCCATACTACTCCGGTGGCGGCGTGGGATATGTGCCGGGCATCCGCGGCGATTTCTCCGCCGAAGTGGAATACGCTGTCAAAGTGGTCGGGCAGGCGACCACGCTGGAGATGGCGGTCTTAAATGTTGATCCCGGAGCACATATGGGTCATCCGCCGAAGTCATTTCGAGACAAGGATTCGTTCTACGATCCGCACGGCGCGCCGCCGTACGTGGGCGTCGAGCACGATGAGGACGATGGCTACCGGATTAACTGGAACCTGGGCAGCGAATACGACAGCAACCAATATGGCCGACCCGTTGGCGATGGCCGCACCCCGCGCGGCGCGCGGCTGCGGCTCGACCGACGCGGGCCGTATTTTGCCGCTTACTACCGGGAGGCTGTGGATGGAGCTGGCGCCGCGCTTGGGCCGCACGACTGGGTCTGCGTCGGCGTCGTACGTAACGATTCGCTTAACCCCGTGCTCTACCTTCGTTGCGTCGGCAAACGCTGGCGGCAGGAGAGCGAGACCAATCCCGACGAATTTATGCCAATCCTGGCCAACCATTTTGTGTTCAAGAAGCTCACCATCACCCGGAAATCCTTCCGTAATCGCTAACATCCATCCATTATCCTTATGCCTGCTCCTTCCACTTCCGACCAAGATCTCTTCCGCCGCATCATCGACTTCGGTATGACGCCCGAGGAATTGGACGCTGATCCCGCCGCCGCCGCCCAGGTGGCGACTCCTCTCGTTAATCTCGGCCTGCCATGGCCGGCGGGCTTTGCGCCGACGCCGCAGCCGATGAACCCGAAGCCCATGCCCTCCGACCCGCTACCCAAAGCCGACATCCTCGTCGTCACGTGGACGGTGGCCGAGGTGGAAGCCCTCGCGGACACCCTAACGCCGGGAACCAACCGGAAAAATTGGTATCCGTACAACCGCAATTTCGACGCGCACTATCGCCCGTTGATCCGCAAGGGCGCGCCTTCGCTGGCGAAGAACGTCGAGCGGCTTGGCAGTTACTTCATGACTAAAATCGGCAACAAGAAGGTGCTGTGCGTGAAATCCGAGCTGCATCTCAACCAGGACGGAATCGCCACCGCGCCGGGTAAGGCCACCCTACCCGTGAAGGACTTCTTCCAGCAGATGATCGACGAAGTGCAGCCATCCCTCGTCATTACCGCAGGCACCGCCGGCGCCGTCTTCGGCGATCACCAGCTGGGCGATGTGATCGTCACCCGCGGCGCAAAGTTTCGCCTGCGCAAGGAGTTCGCGAACGAGACCTTCGCGGACACCGCTTACAAGTGCGATACGTTCACGATTCCCACGGGCAAGCTGAATGACGCCCAGACGCTTCTCGCCAAGCATGCGGCCCGGTTGAAGGAACCCGATTTCGGGCCGCCGACCAAAGCTTACAACTGGACCGGGCCGCTCATCCCGGGAATTGTCAATTCGCCGGATCTCAAGATCGATGGCGTCGCTTTCCCGGCGTTCCATCCCATTCTGACCACCGACTTCTTCGAGTTCGGAAATTCTGTGAACAAACTCGAGACGATCGGCTGCGGCGTCGAGATGGGCGATGCGGTGCTCGGCCAGGTGGTCAAGGAAATGATGGACGCCGGAAAGCCCGCGCCGAACTGGCTTGTCATTCGCAATGCCTCCGACCCTCAGATCAACGGCGATCTGCCGACCGAACCGCGCGCGACGAACATGCAGGCGCATTGGGCGGTCTGGTACTATGAGACGTACGGTTATTGGACGAGCGTAAGCAGCAGCATCGCCACATGGGCGGTTATTGCCGGGCTCCCCTAACATCTCCTTGCCATGGCTACTACCAGGAACCTGCCCGTGGAGGTGCAGCTCGTCCTGGAGGTTATGCCGTGCCAGGCAATGCGCCGGACCTTCGACTCCGTCGAAACGCCCCACCCGTGCACCTATTTCACCGAATGGGGGCACTATCATAGTTACGACTATCCCAAGGAAGGAGCGCCGCCGAATCCGGGCATTCTTCAGCCTTCTGTTTACGCGGGCAAGCGTGCCCCCATCCCCGAGACGTTGAGCGGATGCCGCAAGGCGCCGATCATGTGCGTGGGCATCAACCCGAATCTGCCCGGGTTTCGAAACCAGGATCACCACTCGGTGCACCCCTATTTCGAAGACTATCTCCAGTACGCGCATTATTTCCGTTATCGCAGTACGGCCAAGCTCGCCATGCCGCGGGCGGAGTACGAGCACGATCTTGCCGGGAGGCCGGACGGCCCGGCGGTCAAGCGGCCGCTGGTTCCTCTAAAATCCACTATCAATCTGGAGCCGGCTCCGGTGACCATGTACCTGCAGTATCAGAAGGTACTCGATGGTCTCGCTGCTGCCGAGGGTTGGACCGGTCACCACCTCCTGGTGGGAGAGGACCTGTGCTATGCCAATATGGTCGCATGTGCGTCCGCGGCTTGGGTCGTGGAACCGCGGCCCCAGAATCCCGAGTATCCAGCGATGGGGACGGAGCGTGCCACCGGCATCGTCAATGAATGCTTCCATTCGCGGCAGTACTTCCTGAGGCAGATGCTCCAAACGTTGCCGGCTGTCGTCATCGTGTTGAGCAAGACCACGACGCGGCCGTTCATCCGCGCGATGGGCGGCAACTTCATCGGGCCGGCGCCCAATCCCGATGCGGATTGGGATACGTTGCTTGCGCAGAACATTCGCGTCCGGTTTCTCACGCTGCCCAATGGCACAGAGCTTTCTGCGCGTGTCTTATTTGTCCCGCACGCCTCCTCCGCGCAGGTTGACTTCAATGCGCGTTTGGGAAAGATCGTCGGAATCTTGCGGGAGGAAGTCGCCGCCGGTCGTCTGATGTTCAATGCGGCTTCCGGGCATCTCTCGCGCACGCCTGGCGCCTGCCAGTTCTGCACCAACGCCCTCTACCAGATCGGCAAGTGCGATTACGAAAGCGAGCTGACGTCCCTCGCCCAGGTCCCAGCGGCTCCAGGGCCCCTCGCTGCAGGACCCACGGCCCGCACGGCGGAAGACAAGGTGCGAGCCGAGAATGCGTTTCACGCACAGGCCTTGGGAAGATTCATCGCGAAGGCAGCCTCTTCCGAGGCTGCAGCGCGCGCCGCCGGTGGCGCGCTCGAAGTTGTTCAACCGCTCGATGTCGATCCGCTAACCAGCAAGCCGCTCGTCCTTCGCGGGAAGGTGGTGACCATGGCCGGTCCGGTGATCGAAAACGGAGCCGTCTATTTGCGCAACGGCAAGATCGCTGCGGTGCTCAAGACAGCCGATCCCGCGCCGCCGGGCTTTCAAGCCGCGCCCGTCGTCGACACCAACGGCGTGATCTATCCAGGCCTCATCGACCTCCACAATCATCTGGCTTTCAATGTCATTCCGCTCTGGGAGGTGCCCCGAAAGTTCAATAACCGTGGTGAGTGGCGCACGAATGGCGATTACAAGCGCAACATCTATCGTCCGGGCGACATCCTCGCGAAGAACCCGGAAAGCGCACGCGCCGTGACCCGCTATGTGGAGGCCAAGCTATTGGTCGGCGGCGTCACGACTTCCCAGGGGGTAGGCAAGAATCGAAAGGATTATCGTGGAATCGTCCGCAACTTCGAGGACGCCGACGATCCTAACAACCTTCCCAATGTCGCGAACGAGCTTTTCGACCTGAGGCCGACGGCTGCCTCGGCTAATGAGTTCCGTGAGCTGCTGGGCAAGCGACAAGCTGTGATGCACCACTTGGCCGAGGGCATCGACGACCTCTCAGCCAACCTGTTCACGTTTCTCAAGGACAATGACTTAGTAAAGAGTTCGTTGGTCGCCATTCACGCGCTCGGTTTGCGCGCGGCGGATTTCACTGTGCTGGCCAATGCCGGCGCCAAGGTCGTGTGGTCGCCGCTCAGCAATTGCCTTCTCTACGGGAAGACGCTGAAGATTTCGAACCTCACCTCGGCGAGCGTGACTTTCGGCCTGGGCTGCGACTGGAGCCCGAGCGGTAGCAAAAATCTTCTCCAGGAAATGAAGGTGGCGCGCCTCGCCGCGGCGAATGACGGCACACCGATTTCCGACGAGGACTTGTGCAAGGCAGTCACGATCAACGGCGCCAAAGTGGCCGCCTGGGATCGCGTTCTTGGAACGATCGAGAAGGACAAGTATGCGGACGTGATGGTGCTCTCCAATCGGCAGGCCGATGCCTACAAGAACATGGTGGACGCCACAGAGGCCGATGTCCGTCTCGTCATCGTCGCCGGAGTGCCGCGGTACGGGGAACAGGCGGTGATGACCGCGACCCAAATGCCCGCGGCCGATCTCGAGTCCATCGTCGTCGCCGGCCGGGCATATGCTCTCAACCTTAAGCACACTCTTTCGCCGATCAGCGGAGTGACTTTTGCGAAGGCGGAACAAACGCTCAAGACAGCCATGGCTGATTTGCGCGGATGGTCCGCGCAACGCGTCGCCGATGGCTTCGCGCCACAATCCGCAGAGGCTGAGTACACGATCGAACTGGACATGGATCACGACGATTGGATGGACGCCGCGCAGCGGTCCGCCTCGGGCATCGTCGAGCCGCTCGATGCGGACGGCCCGTGGATTGCGCAGTCAGTTTCGCTCGATCCGCTCACCGTGATCGACGACCCCGGATACTTCGCGAGATTCGACCGGATCGCGCCGGCGTTTCTATCGCCGCTCAAGGACCTTTACCAACACCCATAAGCCATGGCGGGATTCATCAATGTTCTCTGTCTGTCGGATGACGAACGTCAGATCGCCATCGAGCGGCTACGCCCGAAAGGGAACGTGCAGCAGTCGGGCAGCTACGTCTTCGGTCTCGCGGACGACGATGACGTCAAGGTGCTCGAAGCGGCGGGCCTGATCGTCGAACAACTCCCGGCGAAGGAGTCGCTCGCTTGGCTGGACCCCAAGGATGCCCCCGCGACCGCGAAAACGATGACGGCCGCAGCGGCTCCGACCACCGCGCCCCTCATGAAGAAGCTCACGGAGGGTGCAGCCGATTCCTATGTGATTCAGGTCAAGGGTCCGCTCCAGCCGGAGTGGAAGGCCGCGCTGGAGAAGGCGGGTCTTCCCGTCGGTCGCTGGGTGCTCGGCAACGGGATGAAGCTCAAGTTGACGACCGCGCAGCGCCAGGCGGTCGAGGCGATGCCGTTTGTCGAACGCGTGGTGCCCTTCTCGACGGAGCTTTCCCTCCGCAGGCTCTGTGATCCGAAGACTGGCCGCCGGCGCAAGGTCGCGCCCGACATTCCGGCGAAGCGGGCGCGCCCGCGCACGGCACGCCCCGGCGTCGCCGCTCCGAACATCGATGCGCCTGCCACTCCGGCGTCGGCGCTCTACATGTTCGATATCAAATGTCACGATCGCAGCCAGCTCCCGGCGGTCAGCGAAGCGTTGCGCGCGGACCCTCGCATCAAGCGGCTGGAGCAGGGGCGTGTTAGGATTCGCATCTGGGTGGAATCATCCGATTCTCCCGCGACGCGCGCGCTTCTGACCAGTATCGGGGGCCTGCCGCAGGTTTCAGTCGTCGAGCCATACGAGTATCCCAAGGCTGAAAACTCCATCGCGCGTTCGACGATCGGCATCGTCACGGCCAGCGGACACCCCGTGTTGCCTTGGGACGGCACGGGACAGATTGTGGCGGTTGCCGATACGGGGGTCGACGAGGCGCATCCCGATTTGAAGAATCGTCTCCTCCAGGTAATTGAGCGTGTCCCGGTTGAAGAGGTCGGCGATCCGATCGGGCATGGCACCCACGTCTGCGGTTCGATCTGCGGAGACGGCACGGCCTCCGGCGGGAAACTGTTAGGCATGGCGCCCGGCGCCAAACTGATTGTCCAGGCCTTGACGGACGGAGCGGACCGGGCGTTTACGGGGCTCCCTTTGAACCTGGGAGAACTGTTTCAGCAGGCCTACGATCTCGGGGCGCGGATCCACAACAATAGCTGGGGAGCCGACTCCGAGGGCCTGTTCACGATCGATGCGGACGAAGTGGACGAGTTCATTCACACTCATCCCGATTGCCTGGTGCTGATCTCCGCAGGCAACAGCGGGCGACAGGACGACCCGGCCGAGTCGCACGATGACCTCGCGCGCATGGCGCTCATGACGCTCACTTCGCCCAGCACGGCCAAGAACGCGCTGACGGTCGGTGCCTGCTGTTCCGCACGCACGGATGGTCCGTATCAAGGCAAGCACTGGAACGAGTTCGACGGCGCGCGCCCCGGGCCGACCTTCGCGCCGGTTTCCGAGGAACCGATCACCGGTGACGTAAGTGTTGTCGCGGCCTTCTCCAGCCGCGGTCCAACGGATGCCGACCAAGTCAAACCCGACCTCCTCGCGCCGGGCACGGCCATTCTTTCCACGCGAAGCGCCGCTTCCGATCCTGCGCACCCCTTCGGTGATTTCGGCGGCCGCTATTGCTTCAACTCGGGAACGAGCATGGCCTCGCCGGTCGTCGCCGGGGCGGCCGCGATCGTGCGGCAGTATTTTGTCGATCATCGGAAACATGCAAAGCCCTCCGCAGCCTTGCTCAAGGCGACGCTGATCAACGGGACGGTCTGGAGCCAGCGCAAGACGGTGCAAGACACCGAGACGGGAATGCCCAACTATCATCAGGGCTACGGACGCCTGGATTTGTCGCAGACGGTGCCTGCGCCGGACCGCACCGACGGATTCGCGCTCGCCTTTGTGGACGTTGCATTGGATGCGCCGGAGGCACTCAACAAGTTCACCAATGGCCGGGACCAATGGCGCAAGACGTTGAACCTGCAAGCGGGCCTGCCGCTCAGCCTCACCCTCGCCTGGACCGATTACCCCGGCCACGGGCTGCAGCACAACCTCGACTTGTTTATCATCGCCCCGGATGGGCGGCGTTTCTTCGGCAATCCCAACCTCGTGCGGCCTTCGTTTGCCAAGGGCGACCGGAGCAACAACGTCGAAATGATCCGATTCGATGCTCCCAACGCGGGCGTGTATGTGGTCCACGTCCTCGCCTACAATACACCTTACGGAGACCAGGGATTCAGCCTCGTCGCCACTGGCAGACTGGCGGTGTCGGACTTTGTATAAATCTTGGTAGAGGGTCGGTAGCCCATAAGCGCGGCCATTCGCCTTACCCACGTTCGCAACAGTCAAAAAGTTTCAAATCGCCCGAAGCGAAGTCTGGCGCGTCTGTGTGCTAGACTTTGTGCAAGAACGAGGCGCATTCTACTCACCATTCGCGCCCGCGACGGTTTCGTACGAAAAACCTGCTTTTCCCTCGTAAAACGCACTCGCTTTTGAAATGAAAAGGGACGCTCTGAAATCGATGATTTCGCAATCCTAAGTCTGGCGGGTCTGCCAATTTCGCCACCTTGGCAATCCGATTTCGGATTGTAAATTTTCGATTAGCAATTGCAGAATGACGCTGGGCGTCTCCGAAACGGTCAGCAGGCTACCGACGACCCTGTGCTTCTCCGGAATTTCCGGATCACTCCCCCAGTGGACCAAACCCATCAAATTGCTGAATGAGAACGCGATGGGGTCCGTGGGTTTCCTTGACAAAATCGGGGCTCGTCGTCAGTCCGTATGCCACGACTGCCTGCTTGTAGGCATTGTACTGGGCTTGGTTGCCAAGCAAGATCCGGTCCTAGGTCGCAGTCGGATATACGTAATACAATTTCCTCCAGATGAAACGGTAGAAACGTTGCCGGCCGGCGGCGCGCTCATTCGTTGTTGCTGTTTGGGCGTGGTCACGGTCTTTGCCTTGAATCCGGATCGCACCAACAGGTTTTCCGTTTGAGCTGCCGCGTTGGGACCCACCACGGTGCTCTGGCATCCCCACATCAAGCCTAGCGATAAGATTATGACAAACACATTCGAAAATAGAAATCTCTTTCCATCTTTCTCATTCCTCTGTTTGGTTGCGCTTTGCCGTGTTATTTGTTCGACGTCAAAACAAATCTTTGAAAGCGCCGCCTTTACCAAAGTAATTCCTGCTCAGCGTTGATAATTCCCGGCTACGATGAAGCGCGAGTCGGGGCGAGCGACGCGGCGGGTGTAGCAGGTTTCGATGCTGCAGGCGCCGCCGCTTTCTTTTTTGCAGCGGTCTCAGCCGCGGCGGCGAGTTTTGCATCGACTTGAGCCGCATCGGTTGGCGAGATCCGGCGATAATAGTCGTTAGACTTCGCCAGATCATCCTTGCGCATCAACAACGCATCGAAGCGTTCGCGACGGCTAAGCTCGAACTCTTTGTCCATC
>DASSFK010000287.1:0-4561 GCA_035694565.1 Sphingomicrobium sp. | reverse complement strand
GGCGTTCATCGTCGCTTCCGTCTCGGCTGCGCCGGGAGTGCTCGGAAGCGGACCGACTGCGGAGGTCAGGCGAACGAGGAACAGGCGCTCGCGCTCGAACGCCTCGGCCGCACGGGCCAGCCACTCGCGGGCCGGTCCGGGTGAGGAATGGCGCTGGGCAAGTTCGACCAGGCTCGGCTGGTTGCCGTGAAGTCCACAAAGCAGATGCACTGCATCCGCAAGATCACGGGCAGGGTTGAGCGTGGAAACTTCTAGCAGGGCAGTCAGATAGCGGTGGCGCGACGAACCGTCCGCGGCGACTCGCACAAGATGTGCCTCGGCTACGCTGACCGGTAAACGGTCGACGGACCGATTGATCGCCATCCTTTTCCCCTCAAACCACCAAGGGCAATGCCCTAATCCGTGGACACTAGCTGAAGGGCGTAAAGAGGAGGTTAGCGCCGGATTCCGGACCTTTTGCTACCAGCGCTGGCCGGGGCCGATTGGCCTGCCTTTGTTATCCAGCGGCGGAGTGAGCTCGCTCGACTCAAGTCGGCCATCGCCGTTTTCATCGTTCAAGGCGAAGCGCTTGGCCGCCATTTTGGCGAATTCATCCGTTGTTACCCGCTGGTTGACGTCGCTGTCGGCCATCATGACCGGCTGGGGAACTTCGAGGTACTGAAGATCGCGAAGCATCCTTCCGGAGCCCCCGCCGATCGAGCTGAACGACCGTCGTTCACGACGATCCGGGTCGTCTGATGAGGCTCGTCCTACCGAATCGCTTTTGTCGCTTGATCGGAACGGCTTGAGGCCTCCATCGAAGCGGACCTGCGCCGGGGCGATCTGCGTCTCATAGCGTGACATTTCGATGGTGTTGATAACGCCGTTCCCATCGACATCGAGGGTCTTGAAGAAGCGTGATGCATCTTCGAGCATCTCGGCAAGGCTCACTGCGCCATCGTGATTGCGGTCCGCGACCGCGAACCAGTCCGCGAGTGGGCGAGGTCCGCCCACCGGACCCCGAAAGGGCTCGCCCATCAGGCTCAGGTAAACCGGTATGCGCTGCGGTGGTTGTTGAGGCGGCGACTGGGCATCAGCCGATGAAGCGAGGGCGAGCAACAACAGAACCAGGGGAATCGCCTTCAAACTTCATCTCCCGCGACCGCGAGTTGGGAGGTGGAAGAATCCACGTCTGCCCGGACGTTATCCCCTCGATTGCCGGAATGTAACGCCGGATGAACGAAGGGGTGAAGCATCGGATTGACGCTCACCCCCAAAAAGCTGAACGTTTGAGACCTAGGCGGCGATGAGTTCCGGCACTCGCTCGTCCCGGAGGATTTCGAGAGGCTGCTTCACTGGTGTCGCCTCGACGACTGCCTTCGCAGCGCTCGGCTTCGGGAAGAGAAGGCGAGAGGCGCCGACGAGCAGGCCGAGACCAGCATAGGCACCCAGCGCCAGCCACGGACCGAAGAAGAGAAGCGCGATCAGGCCGACTCGCAGGTAGAACGGGCTGACGTGGAGGTCTTCGCCAGCGGCCTGGCAGATGCCGAAGAGGCTATCGGGCTCATTCGAGTCGAACTCATCAACCTCGTGAGCGACATATTCGGCGTTCTGCATCGTTCTTCCTTTTGCCTTGTGGAACCAGCGGCTCCGTCAACGCAAAGACTTAAGCAGGATGTATGCCAACTGAAGGAAAGGCGCATTTCTGCGCGATTTCAGCGACGGTGAGGCAGGAAGTGGCGAGCGGCCAAGTTGGTGCGATCCGCCAAAGTTGGGAATTTGCACGAACCCAGTTGGGCCACTCAGCAACATTTGGGGAAGAGTGGAAGCCCTGCCCTCTGGGGAAGGCGAAGGATAGGAGCAGGGCTTCTCGGACGCTCAGTCCACTGGTCCCAATTGCGTAAGGGGAAAACGCTTCGGGACGATTCGGAATTTACCGCCCGCGCCTTAAACGCGTGCGAAGGATTGAGGTTAATGCGGTGGTCAATTCCTCACGTTGCGGCCCCGGTTCAGCAGTGCAACCAGTCGCGCCGATGATCCGGGATGTTCGCGAAGAGGATGCCGAGGCAATTGCCGCCATCTATGGCCACCATGTCATCCACGGAACTGCATCCTACGACCTGGAGCCGCCGTCGATCGTTGACACTCGCGCCAAGATCCGGCGCATTGCAGCGCCCGGCTGGCCCTTCATCGTGGCGGAAGAACCTGTTCAACTCGCCGGCTATGCCTATGCCACCCAGTTTCGCGATCGCGCCGCCTATGCGTGGACCTGCGAGACGAGCATTTACGTCCATCCGCAATGCCTCGGGCGAGGCATCGGCAAGGCGCTCCTAACGGAGCTCTGCGCTAGAGCGGAGGGCTGCGGTTTCAGGCAGATCGTCGGAGTGATCGGCGGTGCCGAACCGGCGTCGATCGCGCTTCATGCCTCGTGCGGATTTCGAGAAGTCGGGCGCCTGCGCGCCGTCGGCTGGAAGCAGGGCCGCTGGCTGGACAACGTCTACATGCAGCGAGAGCTTGGAACCGGCTCGTCCGAGCCGCCGGACTGATGCTTTGGGGAGGTTGGAAGCCCTGCCCACTGGGGAAGGCGAAGGGTAGGGGCAGGGCTTCCTTTGTCGTTCCGGCAGAGCCGCTCCAAAACTCGCTGGGCCGGCGCTGCTGAGGACATATTTACCGTGCACGGCTTAAGCGGGTACCAAGGCATTTGGTTACCGAAAAACTCATATTTAACGGCATGGGAATGAAGAAGCGGCCCGATGGAGCGACCATTCGAACCGCTTCTAATCCGCCAACAGGCGCAGCCTCTTGGGCGAGAGGGCGCACGGCGCAAAAACGTCCTTGCGATGCCTGCGTTCCTACGGCCGCTAGGCCTCATAACCTGCGCGTAGTCGGTAACCGACCGCCGGCTCGTTGATGATGATCTTGGGATGAGCAGGGTCGCGCTCCAGCTTCTGCCGGAGCGCCCGGATCGCAACTCGCAGGTAATCCGCCTGCTTTTCCTGCGCCGGACCCCAGGCGGTTCTCAGAAGGTGCGCATGACTCAGAACCTGGCCCGGATGCTTGGCAAGCTCTGCAAGCACTGCAAATTCCTTCGGTGTCAGGTGAACCTCTGCGCCGTCACGAAGCACCGAGCGACGAAGCAAGTCGATCGTCACGCCGGCGGCGGCGAGCGGCTTCTGGTCCTCTTCGGGGGGAAGGTCGGCAAGGTTCGACAGGTATCGATCGAGCTTCGAGGCCTCTGACCCGATTGCAGAAACCATGTCCTTGTCGCCTGATCCGCTTCGCCTTAGCTCGGCAGCCGCCTTCGAAATTGCTTCAAGGGATGGCCGGAGGTCTTCGCCGATCGAAGAAAGCAGCACCGCGCGGATCCGGTCGCGCTCCCGCACGCGGGTGAACTCGCGCGCTTCTCCTTCAAGCCGCGCTCGAACAAGCGCGAGGGCGACCTGGTCGAGGAGATTGTCGAGAAGGGGAAGCTGTTCCTCTCGAACCGGTGGCGCCCCATCGTCTCGCGCAACCCCCATTGCGGCGAGGATTGCATTTCCCGACCGAACCGGATGGAATTGCCACTCGGTCGGCACGGCGCGATCGAGGCCGCGACCCGTTCGCTCGCCGATACTCAAGGTCAGCGCGGCCGCTGCCAGATCTCCGGGAGTCATTCGCATCTGCGTGGGCGCGCTCGCCAAAATCCGTGGCTCACGCCCGTTGTCGACAAGCAGAGCGTTGGAATCGAAGATCTGCGCAAGCTCCCGCGCCGCCACGTCGGCGATTTCCTGCTCCGTGGTGCACGTCAGCAGCTTTCGTGCCAGCCCGGCGATCGTCGCGTTTCTCGAAGCATGCGCGTGCGCGATGCGCGCCTGCTTCCGGATCGAGGACGCAAGCTGACTGGTAACCACCGCGACCGCGAAGAGGACCACGACCGTGACCACGTCGTTCGGATTGTCGATCCGGAGAGTCATGTGCGGGGCAGTAAAGAAGAAGCTGTACGCCAGCGCGGAGCCCAGCGCGGCCAGCAGCGCGGGGCCGAGGCCGGCCAGCACCGAGGTTGCCAGCACGGCGGGCAAATAAAGCAAGTCGACTGCCGAATTTCCCCATTTGGGAACCAGCAGAAGTCCAACGATCGTGGATGCTGCGACCAGGAGCAGCGCCTCGGCGTAACCGCGCAGCTGGGCCGCGACGGTGCGTTCGGATGCGATGAGATCGGCCATGGCCGCTAGGTGGGCTCAAGGCTGACCTCCGTCGAGTGTCCGACCGTCGATTCCCGACTGTTCTTCATACGAACACTACGGAATCCACATGGAATCTTTATGGGCCTCAACCGCACATCGTGGAGATGGCTACTATCGCACACCCTGTTGCCGAAGCGACGCCGGCGTCCAGCGAAGTTCAGAAGCACTCCCTTCCGGCATTGATGATCGGCGCGATCGGCGTCGTGTACGGAGATATTGGCACCTCTCCGCTCTACGCGATGAAGGAAAGCTTCGTCGGCGCTCACCCGCTCGCGGTGGACCAACTCCATATCTTCGGCGTCCTCAGCCTGATCTTCTGGTCGCTGATGCTGATCGTGACCCTGAAATATGTCGTCGTC
>DASSFK010000286.1:0-6957 GCA_035694565.1 Sphingomicrobium sp. | reverse complement strand
TTTTCGCGCGCGACGCTGTCCTCTTGATTGTCCTCGGCTCGCGTATGCATTCCGCGGCCCTTGGCATAGAGGTCGAGCGTGAAGATGGTCGCAATCGAATTGATCTTGCTGGCCGTGGACGCGATGATCGCGGCGATCAGCGCGGCGAAGACCAAGCCGAGCAGCCCGGAGGGAAGCAGCCGCATCATCGTCGGATAGGCTTCGTCCGGCTTGGCAATGGCCGGAGCCAGGACGACCGCCGCGATCCCCGGAAGAACGACGATGACCGGCATCAGCAACTTCAGATAGGCGGCGAACACCACGCCCTTCTGCGCCTCGCCGATGTTCTTCGCCGCGAGCGCGCGCTGGATGATGTACTGATTGAAACCCCAGTAGCTGAGGTTCGCAATCCACATTCCGCCGACCAGCACGGCAATGCCGGGCAAGTCCTTGAAGTGCGGATTGGATGGATCGAGGATCATGTCGAAATGGTCGGGAACGCGCTCGGTCAGCGTTGAGAAGCCGGCCATGACGCCGTGTCCCCCACCAACCTGGTCCAGCGCGAGGTACGAGACGATGAGACCGCCCATGACCAGCAGAGTCACCTGCACGATGTCGGTCAGGGCAATGGCCTTCAGCCCGCCGTAAAGCTGGTAAAGCAGCGCAAAGCCGCCGAGCGCGATGAGCGCCGCGTCCTGGTTCACGCCCGCGACCTTGTTCACCGCGATCGAGCCGAGCCAGATGATCGAAGTCAGGTTCACGAAGACGTAGAGCGCGAGCCAGAAGACCGCCATGATCACGGGAAGCACCCGCCCGTACCTCTGCTCGAGGAACTGCGGCATCGTGTAGATCTTGTTGGCGAGGAAGATCGGCAGGAAGAACTTGCCGACGATCAGAAGCGTCAGCGCCGCCATCCATTCATAGGATGCGATCGCGAGCCCGATGGCATAGCCCGAGCCCGACATGCCCACGATTTGCTCGGCAGAGATGTTCGCGGCGATGAGGGACGCGCCGATCGCCCACCAAGGAAGGTTCTTCGACGCCAGGAAGTAGTCAGAGGTGTCCTTCGAGTGGCCCGCTTTCTCGCGCGCTACGTACTGGGCAAGCGTGAAGATGCCGACGGCGTAAAGAACGATGACAACGATATCGATGGTCGCGAGCTGCACGTCATTACCCTCCCCGGCATTGTGCTTGGCGAATGCTGAAAGCCTGTTGGCGGACGGTCAAGGTCGTTCCTCAAGAACGAGATCCCGGGACAACGTCGAACCGCTCGTCGCCCCCACGGTCCCGTGCGGATTGGGACGCGCAACACGAACGAGCGCGGAGCCGATGCCGGCCTCGACCGGAACATCGCGATCGCCAACGATGGCGAAGTCGCCGCTCGCCTCGAAATGAGCGGTTCCGTTGAATGTGCTGATCGTGCGGCCCTGGTTGTCGACAATATATGCGCGAGCGAAGATCAGATCGTCAGACGCTGCTGGGATACCGGCCGCGTCGAGAGCCACCGAGACGGCGACCGGCTGGCCCGGCGTTTCGACACGATCGGTCGCGACAGGAGCGCCACCGATGTACGCGTTTGCCTGGAGAAGTCCGGGCTCGATGCGCCCAACGTCGAACTCGAACGGTGGATGAGCGAGCCTGTCGGACATGCTGTCGTGAACGGGCTTTCGGCGGCCAAGGCTTCGGCCGTTGAGAATGAGCT
The DNA here is from genome assembly GCA_035694565.1 of Sphingomicrobium sp. Taxonomy (GTDB): domain Bacteria; phylum Pseudomonadota; class Alphaproteobacteria; order Sphingomonadales; family Sphingomonadaceae; genus Sphingomicrobium. The sequence goes on along the minus strand of DASSFK010000286.1, from coordinate 5,276 downwards.
CGACCTCCTCGGCATTGCTGAACACGCGCACCTTGGTGCTCGACTGGGGGGTCCAGTAGCTGGCGATCTTCACCATCGCGCCACTCTCGAACAGCGGCGACTTCTCGGACGCATCGCGCTGGCTGCGGAAAAACCAGTAGGAAAGCTTCGGCAGCCGCTCGAGGCTCATCACCCCTGACAGTTCAAGGTCGGGTGCGTAGCCGCGATTGTAGTCGAACATGTCCCAGTAGCCGTCGGCGAACGCCGGGGTTCGAAGATTGTCGTTATGCGCTTCCTCGATGTTCATGGCCTGCTGCAGGAGCCGCCGTTCGCCTGCGCCTAGCGACTGGCGCGAAGTGCGCTCTTCTTCCTTGAGGTTCGCCCAGGCGGCCTGATTGAGCCCGGCATTCTGCGCGTAATATTCCCAGTCGCCATATTCGGACACGATGTAGGGCCGGTCGGGCGCTTCATAATGCTGAAGCCGGTGCTGCCGTGCCTGAAGGTAGATGTCGTAGCCGTCGTTCTGCCATCCCGCCGACCAGGCTTGGTCGCCCGGATATTCCTCGTGCACCGCCGCATTGAGCCGCTGCACGAATTCCTTCGGCATCCGGGACTCGTTCAGCGAGCATTCCCAGGCGATGACGCTCGGGTGATTGCGGTCGCGGCGGATCATGTCGCGGCAGGTCTGAAGCACCTGGGCCTGGAAGCGCGGATCCGGATTGTAGAATTGCCAGCCGGGAATGGAGTCGAGGAGGACCAGGCCAAGCTGATCGGCCGCGGCCATGAACGCGGGCGAATGGGGATAATGCGACAGGCGGACATAATCGAAGCCAGCTTCCTTGATCCGCTTGGCGTCGCGGTAATCCGCCAGCGGGGAAAGGGCATAGCCGACGTAGGGATATTCCTGGTGCCGGTTGACCCCGCGCAGGAACATCTTCTCGCCGTTGATGACGAAGCGGTCGCCCTCGATTCCGATGCGGCGGATGCCGATGTGCGTCTCTGCCGTCTCCGTCGAAAGCTCGGGGCGTGAAACGGTCGTCACGAGACGATAGAGATTGGGCGACTTTGGCGACCAGAGCTTCGCATTCACCACGTTGAGGTCGCTCACGAACCGCCGCGTCGCTCCTGCTTCGACGCGCTCCGTCCGGGTGTCGGAAGCAACTTCGCGTTCACCGTCGAGCAGCCGCTGGGTTACTGCGACCAGAACCCATTGAGGCAATGCGTTGCGGACGTCGGCCGCGACGCGCACGACCGCACGATCTTTCGTGATCTCCGGATAGGTGACGAACAGTCCGCCTCCGGCGGTCTTTCCTTCGAGCATCTCGTCGGTGAGATGGACTGCCGGCTTCACGATCAGTCGAGCGCTTCGATAAAGCCCCCCGTACATGTTGAAATCGAGGTCCTTGAGAGGCTTTGGACCGGTGATCGGATTGTCGCGATTGTCGAGCCGCACCAGGAGCTCGTTCGAGCCGGCTTTCAAGTGCCGCGTGAGGTCGATCGTAAACGGCAGATAGCCGCCGAGGTGCTCTCCGACCTGCGTCCCGTTCAGCCATATTGTCGCGACATTCATCGCACCCTCGAAGCGCAGCAGGACAGTGTCGCCCCGCGAATGGGCCGGTGCGTCGAAACGCTTCGAATAGAATGCGATTCCCTGCCACTGATCATCGACGACGCGCGGTTCGATCCGCGCTGTGTGCGGCAGGCTCACCGTCACCCACTTCGCATCGGCGGGCGGGCGATCGGGCGCGGACCCGTCAATTCGCGCAAATCTCCAGCCGTCGTCGAAAGGCAGCTCCGCCGCCTGCGCTGGCGCGGCGCACGCCAGCGCGGCGAGCAGTGCCGGCCAGAATTTCACCGACCTCTTTCAGACGACTTCGGACCACCAAGATAGTCGCGCCTGAACCATTCGAATGCGGGCAGCGCCTCGTGGCTGCGCTGGTCGAAGAAGGTGGCATTGTCCCAGCCCGAACCGGTCCCCCAGCGGGTCTTGCAGCTGCTCGCAACCCAGGCCGGCTCCCAATAGACGACCCCGCTGCCGCCGTTCGCGACCGTAAGCTTCGTAAGGTCGACGAGATAATCGAGCTGGCCCTTGGGTGTTGCCGGATAGGCCGGGATCAGCGTGTCGGGACCAAGCAGATTGCCCGACGTGTCCGCATTCTCGTTGGTGAACGGATAGGCTGTCTCGACGACGATCACGTCCTTGCCGAAGCGCTGCTTGACCTTGGCGATCACGCGGCCGAGGCCGGCGAGATCCATCGACGACCATTTGCGGTAATAACTGATCCCGATGATGTCGTAATTCTCGATCCCCGCCTTCCGGGCCGCCTCGAACCAAGGCTCGACATTTTCCGGCTGAGCGATGTGAAGCATCACGCGCGGCTTGATCTTTGATTCAGCGCCCGCATCGCGCACCGCCCTGATGCCGGCGTTGAACAGCATCGCGTTGCGAGTCCAGTTGATCGGTTCTCCCTTCTTGCTGCCGGCCAATTCCGAATTGGTCTCGTTCCCGACCTGCACCATTTCCGGCATCAGGCCAGCGCGATTGAGCTCGTTGAGGACGCCGAGCGTATAGTCGTGCAGCGCCTTCGCCTGCTGTTCGTTCGTCAGCCCGACCCAGGCCTTGGGAATGATCTGCTTCTCTCCGTCGGCCCAATCGTCCGAATAATGGAAATCGAGCAGCACCTGCATGCCGGCCGCCTTCGACCGGGCGATCGTCTTCTTCGCGTCGGCGAGATTGCTGTAACGAGTCCAGGTCGCGTCGTTCCAGATCCGGACTCGAACGAGGTTGGCGCCTTCGGCCGCGAACAGCTTGAACGGGTCGACTTTCTTCCCGTCCTTGCGGAAGACTGCGCCACAATCCTCAACCTCGTTCACGTAGGAGAGGTCAGCGCCGAGATAGAGCTTCGGCACTTCGGCGTGCACGGGCCCGAATGCAGTCGCCAACAGAAGAAACGCACTTAGAACGCGGGCCTTCATTGCGACCTCCTCACATCATTTGGGCGGAAGCAGAAACTGGAGCGGAACTTCGACCCTCGAGGCCCAGCTGATTTCGTTGTGAGCCTGGCCCGGGAAGTTGCGGCTGATCCAGTTCAAGCCCCTGCGATAGCCGCGGCGCTCGACGACCGCGTCGATTCGGTTTTGGTATCGCGCGTAGGCCGCGTCCAGCGTCTCGCTGCCGTGATCGAAGTAGAGCCTGTGGGACTTCGGGTCCGGCAGCGAAGGGGCGAGGTAGCGCTCGAACGCCGAAGACACGACCTCATATTCCTCGTCGCTGATCGACTTGTGACCTTCGGTGGGCAGGAACAGCGGCCAATGAGTCGACATCATGCCGGCCGCTCCAAACACCTTCGGATATTCGTTGATCGCATAGAGCGAGATGAGCGCGCCCATCGACGAGCCCATGATCGCCGTATTGGCGCGGTCGGTCTTCACGTGGAAGCGCTTGTCGATCGTGGGCTTCAGCTCATCGACAATGAACCTGAGATAGCCGTCCGACAGCGGGTCACCCCCATAGAGGCCGCGAACGCGGTCCATATATTGCGGCGGCAAATGCTCGAAGGCTTTCGAGGGCACGTATTCGCGTAGCCGCTTCGGACTATTCCAGATGCCAACGACGATGGTCGGGCGAACCTTGTTCTCGCGGATCAGGCGATCGAGAGTCTCATCGATCTGCCATTCCATGCCGTAACCGGCAGCAGCCTTGTCGAAGAGGTTCTGGCCGTCGTGCATGTAGAGCACAGCATATTTCGGGCCGTCCGGCCTGTATCCGGTCGGCAGCCAGACAACGACCTTGCGCGGATCGGTGAACTTCGACTGGACCACGCCGAGGTCGACGATGGTTCCGGCACTCACTTTCTGGGCTGCGGCAGGAGTCACGGCCAACAAACACGCAAGAGCGACAAACAGCCGAAGCATCAGCGAATCGGCACGAAGCGAATTGCGGCGCCACCGCCCGGAGCGATGCGCATCGCCAGCCGATCCCTCGACGTGAACGTCTTCTGCTCGATCGCGATCGAGCGCGGATTCGTGCGATAGTCCGCGTCATCGCCGTCGCGATAGATTTCGGCGCGATAGCGGCGTCCCGGCCGAAGGAAGTCCAGCGCGACATCGAAGCGGCGCTCCTGCTCGTCTCCGACCGCTCCGACAAACCAAAGGTCCGAACCGCGTGCCTTGCGTGCGAACACCGCAAGATCGCCGACTTCGCCGGCAAGCATGCGCGTGTCGTCCCAGTCGACGGCGACGTCCTTGATGAACTTGAAGGTCTGTGGATTGGCTTCGTAATTCTCGATCAGGTCCGGAGCCATCTGGATGGGCGAATAGATCACGACATAGAGCGCGAGCTGCTTCGCAAGCGTCGACAGGATCTGGGTGTTGTTCTTGCCCGTCAGGCTGAGAACGCCCGGAGTGAAGTCCATCGGACCGCCGATCAGCCGCGTGAACACCAGGTTCGCCTCGTGCTCAGGCGGATTCTTGGGCTCACCCCAGGCATTGTATTCCATGCCGCGCTGACCTTCGCGAGCGACCCAGTTCGGGTAGGTGCGGCGAAGGCCCGTGTCCTTGACCGGCTCATGCGGATTGACGGCGATTTGCCGCTTCGCGGCTTCGGTGACGACCTTCAGATGGTGATTCACCATCACCTGACCCTCGTGCCACTCGAAGTGGATCTTGCCGTCGGCCCCCAACGCCTGAATGCCGCCGGCATCGGCGACATAGCCCGTCTTCACGGAGTGGATTCCGAGCCGCTGGTAGAGATCGAGCGCAGGACCAAGCTGCTTCTCGTAATTGGCGATGTTCCCGGCTGTTTCGTGATGGCCGATCAGTTCGACGCCCTTGGATTTGGCGTAGCGCGCAAGCTCTTCGATATCGAAGTCCGGATAGGGCTCGGTAAAGCTGAACGCGTCGCCCTGAGCGAACCAGTCGCTGTCCCAGCCCTTGTTCCAGCCCTCGACGAGCACCCCGCCGAAGCCGTTCCTGGCGGCGAAGTCGATCATGCGCTTGGTATATTCGGTCGTGGCGCCATGCTTCGGCCCGGAATTCCAGGTCTTCCGGTCGAGGTGCATGTCCCACCAGATGCCGACATATTTCATCGGCTTGAACCAGCTCACGTCGCCGAGCCTGTTGGGCTCGTTGAGGTTCAGGATGATCTGCGCGGAACGGTAAAGCGATGGTGCGTCGGGTGCGATCATGATGACCCGCCACGGCGTCGCGAACGGCGTCTCGCGACTGACCTTTGGGCCGGTCGACGACGGCGTGAGAACCGCCTTCAGAGTGCGTCCTCCGACCCGCCGGAGGTTCAT
>DASSFK010000285.1:0-2770 GCA_035694565.1 Sphingomicrobium sp. | reverse complement strand
TCGGTTCAGCCTGGCGGCACGCTCCCAGCAGTGAAACGGTTGCAACTGCAATCAGAACACTCTTGCGCATGCACTCTCCTATTCTTCCGTGGGAGCTTTCCAGCTGTCGTCGATCATCTTGATGATGCCGGAGAAATCCTTCCCGCCACCGCCGAGGTCGACGAACCGCTGGTACAGTTGTTCCGCTTCGGACCCCAGCGGCGTGTAGGCGTCCGCGTGCTGCGCCGCGTCCATCGCAAGCTTCAGGTCCTTGAGCATCAAAGCGGCCGCGAAGCCGCCTTCATAGTCATGGTCCGCAGGCGTGTCGGGACCGACTCCGGGGACCGGCGTATAGCTCGACATCGACCAGCTCTGGCCGGAAGCCTTCGAGGCAATGTCGAAGAAGACATCGGGATCGAGCCCGAGCTTCTGCGCCATCACGAACGCCTCGCAGGTAACGATCATCGTCGCTCCGAGAATCATATTGTTGCAGATCTTCGCCGCCTGCCCCGACCCGGGCCCACCGGCATGGATCACGGCCTTGGCCATCGGCTCGATGAAGGGCCTGGCGCGTTCGAACGCTTCGTCCGATCCGCCGACCATGAAGGCGAGATTGCCGGATGCGGCCGCTGCGATGCCGCCCGACACCGGCGCGTCGACCATGGTGTAGCCCTGGGCCGCAGCTTCCTCCTCGATCGACCGCGCGGAGGCGACGTCGATGGTCGAGCAATCGATAAGCAATGCGCTTGTCGGCGCCTTTCCGAGCACCTGCGCGCGATAGACGTCGAGCACGTGCTTCGCTGCTGGAAGCATGGTGACGACGACGTCGGCATCGCCGACTGCTTCCTCGGTCGAGCCGGCTCGGCTGCAGCCCTGTTCGACCGCCCGAGCAAGCGCTTCCTCGCTGAGATCGAACGCGCGAACTTCATGACCCGCCTTGGCGAGGTTCGGCGCCATTCCGCCCCCCATGTGGCCGAGGCCGATGAACGCGATCTTCGCCATGCTCAGCGTCCCTTCCAGTTGCCGGGCCGCTTTTCGACGAAGGCGGACATGCCTTCCTTCTGGTCCTCGGTTCCAAACAGCCCGTGGAACAGGCGGCGCTCGAAGCGGATGCCCTGGTTGAGCGGCATCTCGAACGCCGCGTTGATCATTTCCTTGTTTGCGATCGCCGCAAGCGGCGCCATCCCTGCGATCGCCTCGGCGGTCTTCATCACTTCATCGAGGAAGTTGGCCGCAGGAACGACGCGGGCGACGAGACCGGAACGTTCGGCCTCCTCCGAATCCATCATTCGGCCGGTGAGGCACATTTCCATCGCCTTGGCCTTGCCGACGGCAAGTGCAAGTCTCTGCGATCCTCCCATGCCGGGCGTCACTCCAAGCTTGATTTCCGGCTGACCGAACTTTGCGGTGTCGGCCGCGATGATGAAGTCGGCCATCATCGCCACCTCGCAGCCGCCTCCGAGCGCATAGCCGGCGACCGCCGCAATCCACGGTTTGCGGGTTGCGGTCACCTGCTCCCAGCCGCCGAAGAAGTTCGTCGAATACATGTCGGCAAAGCCTTGGGCCTGCATGTCCTTGATGTCGGCGCCGGCGGCGAAAGCTTTCTCCGAGCCGGTCAGAACAAGGCAGCGCTGGCTATTGTCCGAATCATATTCGCCGAAGACGCTGATCAACTCCTTCAGCACTTCGCTGTTGAGCGCATTGAGCGCTTGCGGCCGGTTCAGGGTGACCAGAGTCACCGCGCCCCGCTTCTCGGTCAGAATCGTATTATAATCGGTCATTCTCCGGTCTCCGGGAACGGCGTCCATTGCTCGTGGACAGGCAGCGGCTCGAACAGCACGTCGAGCATTTCCTGGTCGACCCCTTCCGGGGTCGGCGGATCCCACTGCGGGTTGTTGTCCTTGTCGATCAGCAGTGCGCGCACGCCCTCGCGAAAGTCGTGCGTCCGGACGATCCGGCTGGCCAGCGCATATTCGGCGCGCATCTCTTGCGCGAAGCTCGCTCGGTTCGCGCCATCGGCGAGAAGCTTCAGCGACACCTTGCACGAAAGCGGGCTCTTGGACCTGAGCGTGGCGAGCTCCGTCTGGGCCCAGTCGCTCTCGTCGGCCTCAAGCGCCGAAAGCACGTCTTCCAGCCGGTCCGAGGCGAACAGCTTGGTGATCTGGCCCATGTTCGCTTCGATTTTGGCCTCGGGAGCGAAGGCGGCTGCCGCCCCGATCGATCCCTTCACCCGGCTCGGAGCCTTGAGGATGCGCTCGTGCAATTCTTCGAGCGCGGACTGCTCGACGTAATTGGTCGCGAGGCCGAGGTAGAGACACTCGCCGGCGTCGAGCCGCGCGCCGGTCAGCGCCATGAACTGGCCGACACGTCCCGGCAGACGCGACAGATACCAACCCCCGCCGACATCCGGGAACAAGCCGATCCCCGTCTCCGGCATCGCAAGCCGGGTGTTCTCGGTTGCGATCCGGAATTCACAGGGCATCGAAATGCCGACACCTCCGCCCATGGTGATTCCGTCCATGATCGCGACGGTTGGCTTTGGAAACGTGAAGAGCAGATGGTTCAGGCGATACTCGCTGAAGAAGAACTCCTTCGCATCTTCGGCATCGGAAGCACCGCTTCGAGCCAGCATCACCACGTCGCCGCCAGCGCAGAAGCCGCGACCCTCCGCATGGTCGATCACGACAACCTGGATCGATGGATCCTCGCGCCATGCGAGCAGGACTTCGCTCATTGCGTCGCACATCTCGCGGGTCAGCGCATGAATGGCTTTGGGACGGTTGAGGCGAAG
>DASSFK010000284.1:0-3443 GCA_035694565.1 Sphingomicrobium sp. | reverse complement strand
ACGGCGCGCGGCAGCTGGGACGGGCGCTGGCGGACGCCAATATCACGCTGGTCTATGGCGGCACGATGAAAGGCCTGATGGGCGTGGTCGCCGATGCTTTGATCGAGGCCGGCGGCACGGCGCATGGCGTGATAACCGAGCAATTGCAAAAGCGCGGTCATACGCACCCGAAACTCCACCGCAGCGAGATCGTCGCCACCTTGCGAACCCGAAAGGAGCGGATGGCCGAACTCGCCGACGCCTTCATTGCGATGCCGGGCGGCATCGGGACGATGGAGGAGATGATGGAGGTCTGGGCCATGAACCAGCTTTCGGAGATCGACAAACCGGTCGGACTGCTGAACGTTGCCGACTTCTATCAGCCGTTCCTGGCCTTCATCGACCACATGGTGAAATGCAAATTCCTGCCACCCGAGCACCGGCACTCGATCTGCGTCGATCCGGAGCCTGTCTCGCTGATCGAGCAACTGCGACATTTCGTCCGTAACGATGTGTCAAAGTGGCTGTGATCCTCGCTATTACGAGCGTTGACCCTCGGACATTGAGCGGAAGTCCGTTGCGTGATTTAGAGATGGTCAGCGTTGAGCAGTGTTGTGCTTGAGATGCGAGGGTCTCCATGAAGCCGAACGTCATCTGCCTCATGGCGTCCAGCGTTGACGGTCGAACCCTCCATAGTCGCTGGCGGCCCAAGGGGACAGGTGCCGCGCTATTCGAACAGGTACACGACGAACTCGGCGGGGACGCTTGGCTGATCGGTCGTGTCACCGGGCAAGAGTTTGCCAAGGGGAAGCCGTATCCAACGGTCACGCAAGCAAGCTTTCCGCGGGAGCCTTGGTTCGCGAATCGCGACGCGAAGGCGTACGGCGTGGTGCTGGACGCCCGCGGTAAGATCGCATGGGGTCGCTCGGATATCGGCGGCGATCCGATCGTGGTCGTGCTTACGGAAGCCGTTTCGGACGCACACCTGGCTGGCCTGCGCAGCGAAGGCGTGTCGTACTTCTTTGCCGGACAGTCGCAGCTCGATCTTACCCTTGCTTTGGGGGTTCTCAACCGCGAACTTGGCGTGAAGCGTCTCCTGCTCGAAGGAGGGGGTGGATCCAACGGCGCTTTCCTGCGCGCGGGACTCGTCGACGAGATTAACTTAATCCTTTGTCCCGCAGTGGACGGCGCGAAAGGGGCCCCGAGCGTCTTCGACTCGACGGAGAGGGAGACCGAACGACGCGCGCCCGTCACGGCGATGGCGTTGGAGAGCAGTAGGCCCCTGGATGGTGGTGCACTGCGCGATCAGGACGCCGGGCCGTTCATCGGAGGCGCGTCACGATCGGTGAATGCTTGTCCGGAAGATGACCGCGAGAGTGCATGAGTTCGAGGGGATTCGCCTTGTCCTTTCTAAAAGCGGAATAGTGCCGCTCAACCGCAGATATCCCTCCGAAGCACGGTGTAGCTTGTGGCGAAGGCGCGCCCATAGCGATCTTATGCGGCTCTTCAGCGCTCTCGAAACCAAACCTCGTCAGGAAGATATTGGCCATGTGAGCTAAGCAATCTCGCATGAGTCGCGAGCCGAAGCGCTTGTCAAGACCGGCGAAGTCTTCCCTCGATAACTTCCTACATCATTCGAGTATGCTGGTTGAAAAGCATCCAGAGCATACCGGCAATCATAAGCGTTACTAACGCCGCCGAGAATAACATCAGGTACAACTCTTCGCGCCGTTGACGGCTCAGATCCACGTGCAAGAAATAACGCACATGCACGACGATCTGGACCAATCCCAAAACGCCGATCACCCACAGGGTGGCAATGGTCGAAAACGTTCCTGAGGCCACCAGGGCGAAGGGGATAATCGTCAGGAGCGCCGCCAGGAAGAAGCCGGTTTGATATCCGCGCAGGTCGTGACGATAGGCTTGTTCGCGACTTCGGGTTTTCGGGGCAGACATCACGCGATCCCTCCCAGGTAGACGACCGAGAAAATCCCGACCCATATTAGATCAAGAAAGTGCCAGAACAGAGCGAGGCGGGCGATGCGCGAACTGGCAGGACCGGTCAGGCCTGTTCGGTTGAGTTCTATAAGCATTATCACGAGCCAGATCACGCCGGCAGTCACATGGGTACCATGCAGCGGGACCAGACCGAAAAAGGCTGACAGAAAGCCTGACCGCTGAGGCACGGCACCCTCGGCCAGCATATAGGTGAATTCGCGAGCTTCGAGCGCCAAGAACACCACACCGAGCGCCAAGGTTACGAGAAGCCAGAGCATCACTTTGCTGAGGCCGCGGTCATATTTGATGGCCAGCGACGCCATGCCGAACGTGAAGGTGCTGGTCAAAAGCGCCGCCGTCTCCATCGCGGCTCCAGGGAGTTCAAACAGCTCCTTTGGTGTCGGTCCGCCGGCAAAAGACTCCGGAGTCAGCATCGTCACGTAGGTGGCGAACATCAGGCCGAAGATGATGAGATCGCTCATCATGAATAGCCAAAAGCCTGACAGAGTGGTCGCGATGCGATCATGGTCGTGGTCGTGACCTGCGACCCAAGTCAAGCCGTGGGGACGGACAACTATGTTCATTCCGCGGCCTCCTTTGTGTATTCAGCGGCGGCAACGCCGTGGTTTCTGTAATCCCACTCAAGGGCGCGAGTGACGGGCGCGGTCGCCCGCACCACCTCAAGCCAGGCCCTGTATTTCCGCTTGATCTCGGCAGCGGGGATCGTCACGGGGTGACGATCGCCCAGCACGGCACGCGCTATTAGCGACACAGCAATCACCGCAAAGGCGAGCCACGCAAGCCACCACATGTACCAGACCAGGCCGACGCCCAGCGCCGTGCCAAACACGGCCGTGATCACGCCGATATATGTGTCGCCGGGCAGGTGGATATCCGAATAGGAGACGGGCTCCTGGTAGCCAAGTCCTGCTCCCTTCGCCACGGCGAACGCTTCGAGTGCGTGGATATGGGGGATGACGGGAAAGTTATAGGCCGGCACCGGCGACGGCGTCGCCCATTCCAGCGTCCGCGCGTCCCATGGATCGCCGCCGATGTCTCGCGTCAGTTCTCGATCGCCGATCGACACATAAAGCTGCACACACATGCTGACGAGGGCGGCCGTAATGAAGATTGCGCCAACGCCGGCGACGTGGAGCCAAGGCTCAAAGGCCGGGTTGGTATAAGACACGGCACGTCGAGTCATGCCCATCAGTCCGACGATATAAAGCGGCATGAAAGACAGGACAAAGCCGACGATCCAGTTAAAGGCGGCGATATAGCCCCAGCGATCGTTGAGCCGGAAGCCGAAAACCTTCGGAAACCAGTAGGTGTAACCTGCGAACAATCCGAATAGCGTGCCGGGAATCAGCATGTTGTGGAAATGCGCGACAAGGAAGAGCGTATTGTGGACTTGGAAATCAACGGGCGGGTTGGCAAGCAGGATGCCTGTCAGCCCACCAAGAACG
>DASSFK010000283.1:0-2327 GCA_035694565.1 Sphingomicrobium sp. | reverse complement strand
GGCCGCTCGGGCCGGAACAGCCCCTTGGATTCCCAATGGTCGTACCAGCGCTGCTCGATGGCGGCGGGATCGAAGGTTTTCGGCAGTTCGCTCATTGCGCATCGCGGTTAGCGATGCGGCGGTGCAGCATCAACCTACTGCGGCTGCTTCAAGTAGCGGCCAAGCCAGTTGAAGACCTCGTCGTACCACTGGATCGAGTTTTTCGGCTTCAAGACCCAATGGTTCTCGTCCGGATAGACGAGGAGGCGCGAAGGAATGTTGCGCCGCTGGAGCGCCGTGAACGCCGCGATCCCCTGCGTATAGGGAATCCTGAAATCGTTCTCGGATGTGATGACCAGCTGCGGGGTCTTCCAGGCCGTCACGTAGTTGACGGGGTTCCATTGCTCGAACGCCGCGGGATCCTCGAAATAGGCTTTTCCGCCATGTTCCCACTCGTCGAACCACAATTCCTCGGTCTCGTAGGCCATGGCGCGGGCATCGAACACGCCATCGTGCTGGACGACGCACTTGAACCGGTCGGGCCAGCGGCCTTCGATCCAGTTCATCATGTAGCCGCCGTAGGAGCCGCCGAGCGCGCAGGCATTGTCGGCATCGAGCTGCGGGTCGTGCCCGGTGGCGTAGGCGAGGCCCTTCTGGAGGTCCTCGAGCGGCCAGCCGCCCCAATTCTTGTTGATCGCGTCGGTGAAGGCCTGGCCGTAACCGGTCGACCCGTGGAAATCGACCGAGACCGCCGCATAGCCGGGGCCGGTGAAGACGCGTGGGTTCCAGCGGTACGACCAGCTGTTGCTGAACGTCCCCTGCGGACCGCCGTGGACGAGGAGGGCGATCGGAAGCTTCGTCGTCACTCGCGCCGGGCGGAGAGTCCAGCCCCAGACCGTGTCGTCGCCCGCGCCCTTGAAGCTGAACTTGTCGAAGATGACCGGATCGAGCTCGGCGAGAACCTTGGCGTTGGCGTTTGTCAGCTGCTTCGCCTTGCCGCGGCGGTCGAGCAAATAGATGTCGTCCGGCGCCATGATGCTGTTCATGGTCGCGACCGCTCCACCGCCGGGAAGCGCCCGGACGTTCGCAAAATGCCCGTCGCGGGTGAGGCGCGTGACCTTTCCGGTCGCCACGTCGATCCGGAACACCGGCTGCTCCAGAATGTCTTCCGCGGTCACCAGGATCGATTTGCCGTCGCGGGCCCATTCGATCGAACCGACCGAGCGGTCCCAGCTCTGGGTCAGCGCCCGGGTCTGGCCGGTCGCGATGTCGCGAAGCTGGAGCACCTGGCGGTCGGCTTCGTAGGTCGGCCGGGCCATCGCGAAATAGGCGAGCGTCTTCCCGTCCGGAGACACCGCCGGGAGATTGTCGGTGCCGTCGTTGGTGTCGGTCAGGTTGGCCGGCGGAGCGCTTCCGTCGGCGGGGCTCGCGAAAATGTCGAGGTTGGTCGAGGTCGCCTCGATCCGTCCCGCCTCGCGAAGCGCGAAATAGACGGTCCGGCCATCGGGCGAGAAGGCGATTTCCTCGCCTCCGCCCATTGGCTTCGAGGGCGTGTCGCCTTCGAGCGCGCCGGTCAGGCGAACGCCGCCGCCCGCCAGCTTCCCAGCTTCGATCGGGAAGGAATAGATGCGCGACCTGGTGCCCGGCTCGGCCCAGCTGTCCCAGTGGCGGATGAACAATTTGTCGTAAGTACGGCCCGTGCCCGCTGGCTTGGCGGGAAAGCTCGTCGCCGCGCAGGCGAGGTCGGGACAGTCCTTCTGGTCGGCCCAGACGATCACCCGGTCACCCGCCGGCGACAGCTTGAAGCCGGAGACGTCGGCGCCGAAGTCGCTGATCTGTGTCGGAGCGCCGCCGACGGGCATGCGGAACAGCTGGTCGCGTGTCCCGGCCTTCATCAGGAAATAGAGCGCGCCGTCCTTCCCGAACACCGCGTCATGGCCGGTCTCGGCACCCGCCACCAGCCGCGGGCCAGCGCCCGGCTTTGCAAGGTCGAGCAGATACAGCCGGTTGTTGCGCTTGTTGGCGTCGAGATCGGTGTCGGAGATGGTGAACACCGCCCACTTGCCGTCCGCGGAGACTTCCGGAGCGCCGACGCGATGCATCATCTGCATGTCGGTCGCGGTCATCGGGCGGGCAGCGGCGGGTGAAGGAAAAGCGAAGGCGGCGGCGGACGCGGCCGCGAGCAACGACATTTTGATCATGTCGGGGGCGTAGCAAAGCCTCCGCCCGGCGCAAGCTTTAGACGGGTCGTCCCGTAATCCGCGAGATCTCGCGCTTCACATGCTCGTCGACGAGGCGCGGCAGATGGTCGTCGAGCCATTGCTTGAGGATCGGCCTCAGCATCTCCC
>DASSFK010000282.1:0-4771 GCA_035694565.1 Sphingomicrobium sp. | reverse complement strand
GCTAAGGGATTGTCCCGAGGCGCAAGGCCCTACTCACTTCCCCTGATTGCGCGGAATTTCGCCTCGCGGAGAAGTTTCGGACCATGAACGACAGCCAGGCGCGGCGGCGCATCCGCGATCACCATGTCTGGAAGACGTACGAGCGCCGGCGCTACGCGGTCCTGTTCTACTCGCTGCTCCTGATGCTGGTCCTGACACCGATCGCGGCGGCCCTCGGACTACCGCAGAACCTGATCCGGCTGCTTTGCGGCTTCGCGCTCGTTGCCGCGGTTATGCCCAACGAGACGGGCCGAAACCGCTACCTGCTGCTGGCGGTCATCGTGATCATCGTCATCGTTCGCTTCGCATCCGAGCGTGACGATGTTCCGATATCGCCAGGGTCAATGCTCGGCGTGTACGGCGCCATCGGACTTCTCGCCGCGGCGGCGGCACTAAGGACCGTCATCACGACCCGCAGGGTGAGTGCTGAGGTCGTCTACGCCGCACTGAGCACGTATCTGCTTGCAGGCATCTTCTTTGGACAGCTCCATCTCGCGGTCGAGACCTATTGGCCGGGCAGCTACGGCGGACCAGGCCCGTTCACGGAGGTGAGCTCGCTCTATTTCAGCTTCGTCACCCTCGCGACTCTGGGCTACGGCGATTTCCTGCCGAAGAGCGACCTGGCGCGCGGTTTGACGGTCTTCGAAGTGATCGGCGGCCAGCTTTACCTCGGCGTGATGGTCGCACGACTGATCGGCTTGTTCCCAACTGCGAGGGACGACTCCTGAGGCGCCTATTCCGCCGCCTTTAGAGACGTCTCGTCGGTCGTGGTTCCCGGTACCGGGGCATCCAGCCATTCGAGCAAAAGCACGTAACCAACCGCCAGCAGCACTGCGCCGATGAACAGCCCGACAAGGCCGTAGGCGATCACACCCCCGATGACGCCGAGGAGGATGATCGGCATCGGCACTTCGAGACCATGACCGATCATCATCGGCTTCAACGCGGCGTCGCTGAGACCGGCGATGATGAACCAGACGGTGAAAAGGATCGCGACCACGGTCGATTTGACCGCGAAGGCGAAAATGATCGCCGGCAAGGTGACAATCAGCACCGGCACCTGAAGTACGCCGAGGACCATGGCGAGGAGGGAAAGGATCCCGGCTCCCGGGATTCCGACGAGGAAAAAACCGATTCCGCAGAGCAGGGCCTGAACGAAGGCCACTCCGATAACCCCGTTCGCGACCGACCGAACCGTCGCCCCGATCACGTCCATGTAGTGCTGGCCGCGCGTGCGATCGCCGGTGATCCGGGAAAGGATCGTCAGGATGAAGCCGCGAGCGCTTTCCGCGTAGGCCAGAGTGATGGCCGCGAAGATGACCGCCAGCAGCAGTGCGAAGACCGCTCCGATCATCCCGCCGGCGACTCCGAGCAGCCATTTGGTGAAGCTCCCGAGCTGGGGCCCGAACTGTTTGGCGAAGGCCGGCATGTCATTCGACGCCTGGGCCCAGAGCGCATGCGCCTTTGCGCCGATCAGGGGGATGTCCTGGAGCCGGTCCGGCGGCGGCCGCAGATGCTGCTCACCGGACCTCAGTCCCATGACCAGGTCGGGGATGGAGCTCGCGGCGCTGATCGCCGCAATGGCCGTCGGCACCAGGATGAGCGCCGCGAGCGCGGTCCCGATCAAGATCGCCGACAAGCGGTTGCTCATTCCCCGGGCAAGCAGCTTTCGATGAACAGGATAGAAGCAGACCGCGAGGATGATCGTCCAGAGCAGCAGTCCCACGAACGGGATCAGGAGCTGCACGCACAAGGCGATCAGCAATGCGAGAAGAAGCACAGGAAGACCGACGTCCACGATCTTGCCCGTGATGGTTGCCGTCTGTTTGTCGCTCATCGCTGCCCCTTCCGCGCCTTCGCTGAGCGCGTGATCCGAGGCGCATCCTAGGACCGCTGTGGCGGCTTGAAATCAGGGTTGCCCCTTAGGGGGCACGGGCGTGAATGCCGTGCCTGCAGTGACGCCGATTCAGGATTGAATGGCGTCTTTCCGAAAACCCGCGAGTCGTCGCCGACCTATTGCCGCTGCATGTGCATTCCGGCTGGTCCTGTAGATGACCTCCCGTCCCTGGTTCGAGCCCGCCGCGGGGCGCTCAAGGCCGCCGTTTCCGCGATCGAGCAGGACTTTCGAAAACTCGCCGACACGCTGCAGCGCACGATCGACGCTGCCTGCGTTCAGGACGAAGAACTCATGCTTCGGCTTTCCCGAACCAAGTCGGTCGCCGAGCGCGGCGTCCGCTTGAGCCGACTTCTATCAAGGCTCACCCGCGGCAAGCAGGCCTAGGCTATTTCTTTCGGGGGTCGTCCTTCGCCCGGGCGTATTCGACCGAGATCGGCCCAGTTCCGGTGAACTCCAGAGTCGCTCCGACACTCGTTGAGGCAAAATAATAGCTATTCGCCGGCACCTTGCCCGAAGTGCCTTTCGTCAGGCTCTTGACCCCCGAACGCGTGTCCGTTCCGAGGCCGTAGGTCAGGCCTCCGTTGAGGATCTTGAAGCGGACTTCGCTCGGATAACGGTGCGGGCCGATCTTGTAGCCGGCGGGATATCGCATCTGGACCGTATACGGACCGCTTTTTGCCGGATCCCCGGACACGAGGATCATCTTCGCGCCTTTCGGCAGGGCTGCCGGTCCGGCCTTCCACGGGGCGTTCCCCGGATTATTTCCGACAAATTGCGAATGGGCCGATGAGGTAGCGAGCAAGGCCACGAACCCTGCGATCGCAAGCTTGTTCACGACGCAGCCTCCCGATCGATCAGCTGTTCGCCCGCAGACCTCCGCGAAGAAAGATCAGCGCAAGGGCCGAGCAGATGACGAGTGCGAAGAAAGTGAAGACCTGCCCGACCTGCTGGTTTCCAATGGTGATCGGGAACCAGACGAGCAGGCGGTAAAGCGCCACAAGGGCAACGCCCGCAAAAAAGAGTCCTGCAATGAGTGTGGCAAGCCTGTGAGCGGACATAGCTAATTCCCCTTCAGTTCTGTCGGTCGTTACGGCTGGACCGGTGAGAGAGCCTTGAGTTCGCTCATCCCGCGGACGCTTACGTCGGCCCAGCGCTGGACGAGTTGCCGGAAGTCGGCGCGGTTGCTGCTGGCTGTCCGCCACGCGGCCGAATTGTCGCCGGCAATTCCCTGGTCGACGGCGCGCCCGAGCAATGCGCCGGTCTGGGAATCGCGTGCCTCAACGAACAGGGTGGCGAAGCCCGCTTCCCCGGAGAAATTGTACGACCGGCCAGCAACAGGCTGATCCGGCGCGTTGACCGTAATGTTGACGAGCCCGGTCTTCACTCGAAGGACATCCGGCCCCGGCTCGGTGACCACCGTATATCCGCCTTTGGTCCATGCCTCGGCGAAGATATCGTCGGCTGCCTTGACGCCCTCGGCGACGGCATCCTGGATATCGGCGTCCGAGACTCGCGACGAAAGATTGCGAGTGCTTCGATTGTAGTCGCGCTGCCAGTTCTTCGCGAAGGCGACCTCGGTCGGCTCGAGGAGGACCTTGGTGTAGCCGCGGAAGTCTGCCCCTGGCTGGAGATAGACGAGGTCCAGACGCTTCGATTTGACCTGCACCAGCCCGTCCCAACTGGCGGGCGGCTTCGCGACGGCGACGGGCGCCGCGAGCAACGAAGCGCTGACGGCAATCGCCGTGAAAAGCGCGAGGCGTTTCACCGGACCCTCCTGCTTCAAAATCTGCCGTCCTGTTCCGGCTCAAAGCCCGCGAGGTCTATCGGAGGAAACCCTGAGGTCCGAAAATGCGCTCGCGCTCGGGCAAGCGAACCGCAGAAGGGAGATTATGCCGCCCGCAGGCATGCCTCGGGGTTATCCCTCGATAGGTTCTACCGACCTCGGATGGTATTATCGGGCTCGAAAGGCCGAGCCATGGACTTCGACGGCGAGCTACGGAGTGCAGGCGACAAGTCGCCAAGCATAGTGTCTTCATCAATCGCCGCCTTGAGCGGCGAACTCGAGCAGCTTGTGGAACGGCTTGAAGCAGACTGGTCCAGCGATCGACGAATCAGCCGCCGGGATGCCGAAGGTCTCCATGACCTGCGCATCCGCGCGGAGCGGCTTCTGGCTACGACGAACCCACCCGCGGCTTCGCCAATGCGATGAGCTGATGGCTTAGCCGGAGCCCGCGTTCAGCCGCCGCCTTGGCTTGAACGAGGTGCAACCGGGCCGGGCCGTCGCCCGCGGAAACCTTCATGAGATGGCGGTCGAAGATCTCGATCAGGCCGCTGAAGTCGCTTCGGAGCAAGTCTGCGGTGACGGACGGATCGTCCGAGCTCCGATCTTCCGGTATCCCGGACAATTGCCTGTACTTGTCCATAAACCTCACTCGAGCAGCGCGGGTCATGATCGGTCGAGAACAGTTGGGCGACCGGACGGTTGCGACAACTCTTGACCCAGACTCGTAAGGGCGGATGCCACCGTCAGCCTTAACCGCAGAAGAACGGCGCCTGGCGCAGCGGAGTGAAGGCCCGCCTCGCGGGGTTCTGGGGAAGGAGAGACGGGCCTTCCGCCGGCGGTGCGATCTTGAGCCAGCACGACAGCCTCAACAAGCTGCTGCAAGTCCCTACGGGAATGCGGGCTCGTGATTTGACCTATGCCGAGGGTGGGTTTTCCCCGATGGCTCGCCAACGACCCTCAAAATACCTCCTCCCAGGACCCGCCGGCGGAAGGCCGGGTGATCTGGGAGGAGAAACGCAATGCGGAAATTCGCAGTTCGCTATTTCATCGTC
>DASSFK010000281.1:0-3595 GCA_035694565.1 Sphingomicrobium sp. | reverse complement strand
CTCGACACCCATCGCTCGACGATCGAGATCATGCACGGCATCGGCGCGACCGATGACCAGGTGGCCCTCCTCTTCCAGCGCAAGATCGCCCTCGATGCGATGGTCGGCGCTCTTTTCGGCGGAGCCATTGCGGCGATCGCGCTGCTGCTGATCGGCGGCGGTGGAATGGCGATGGCGCGGGAACTGGCCGGCGGACCGCCGCTCGGCGGAAGCGACTTCGTGGTTCTCGCGTTGCTTCCCGTCGCGGCGGTCGTCCTTGCAACGCTTGTTGCGAGGTTCGCGGTCCTCAGTGCATTGCACAAGGTCGTATGATCGCCCGCTTCCTTTCCCTGCTCATCCTTCTCTACGCGCTCGGCTTCATCCTCTTCGGAGTGACGCTGGGGCGCCCAGCCAAGGCCGAGTTGAGCACCGATGCAGCGGTTGTGATTACCGGCGGAAGCGGCCGGATCGAGCACGCCTTGAAAGTGCTCGAGGAGGGGAAAGCCAAGCGGGTGCTCATTGCGGGGGCGGACCCGCTGGTGACCAAGAAGGATCTCATCGACCGTTTCGACGCGGAGCGACGCCTGGTGCGATGCTGCGTCGACCTCGGAAGTGAATCCGTCGACACGCGGTCGAACGCCGAAGAAGCGCAGCGT
Source organism: Sphingomicrobium sp. (assembly GCA_035694565.1). Classification (GTDB taxonomy): domain Bacteria; phylum Pseudomonadota; class Alphaproteobacteria; order Sphingomonadales; family Sphingomonadaceae; genus Sphingomicrobium. Next base: position 2,960 of record DASSFK010000281.1, on the reverse strand, counting down.
TGGCTGGCCAGGCATAATTACAAGTCGGTACGGCTGATCACCAACGACTGGCACATGCGCCGTGCTTCATATGAATTCAAACGCATCCTCGACGACAAATACAGGATCGTCCCGGACGCGGTTCGCACCGAGCCGGCGTTCGGAACGCTCTTCGCAGAGTACAACAAATATGTTCTCCGGCGCGCGGCGGTGTGGCTGGACGTCTGATGCGGCTGTTGCGTCAGTCGAGCTACGCGCTCGTCTTCTATCCGGCGACGTTCCTGTTCGTGGTCGGCTGTTTCATCGCAAGTTTCTTCGGATCGAAGCCGATGCGGTCGGTCGTTCTCGAATGGACCATCTTTCACCATCGGCTCGCGCGGCTGCTGGGAACGCGATTCGATGTCCGGGGCGCGATCCCGCCCGGCGCCTACCTGATCGCCGTAAAGCACCAGTCGATGCTCGAAACGCTCGAGGTTGTACGGCTTGCGAAGTCTCCAGTGATCGTCCTCAAGCGCGAATTGAGCGAACTTCCCGGGTTCGGCTGGGCCACTCGGCGGTATGGGGTCATTCCCGTCGATCGCAACGCCGGCGCCAAGGCGCTCCGCGAGATGCTCGTCATGGGAAAGGTGGCGATCGCATCTGGGCGGCCTGTCGCCATCTATCCCGAGGGCACTCGGGTAAGGCCGGGCCAGACGCCGGCGCTCCAGGCAGGATTTGCCGGGCTCTATAAGGCGCTGGGTCTTCCAGTCGTGCCGATCGCCGTCGACAGCGGGCGACTTTGGGGCCGCAACCTGCCTCGAGAATCCGGGACCGTGCACTTCCTCGTAGGCGAGCCGATTCCGGCTGGATTGAAGCGCGACGAGATCGAGGCGCGCGTTCACGCCGCAATCAACGCTTTCGAACTAGGTTCTCAGGCGAGCGCCTAGCTTCTCGGCGGCGGCCACGATCCTCTTGGAGATTTCGGCGAGCTCGGCCTCGGTGAAGCTCTTCTCCCCGGGCTGAAGCGTTGCTTCGACAGCAAGGCTGAGCCCATCGGCCGACTCGAACCGGTCGAACAGGCGCGCGCCGATGATCGACTGCTTGTCGGCACCCCGGATCGCGCGGACCAAATTGTCGGCCTGGATGTCCGCCGGAACGATGAAAGCGAAGTCGCGAGTCACCGGCTGAAGGGCGGGTGGAGTGTAATGCGCTCGCGCATGGCCGTTCGCACGGGCCTTCGGAATGGCATCGAGATAGATCTCGGCTGCGACGGCGCGTTCGGGCGCACCGACCAACTTCTCCAGTCGCGGGTGAAGCTCACCGAAGGCAGCGATGATCGTCTTCGGGCCGAGCCGAAGCGTCGCCGAGCGTCCGGGGTGCCAGTTCGGACCGGCGTCTGGGAAGACTTGGAGGTTGGCCACCGGCGCCCGGGCGGCCTCCAGCAGAGCGATCACTTCCGATTTCGCGTCGAAGGCGTCGAAGCGCTGGGCTTTCCCGCCTTGCCAGCTGCGCGACTGCTTCTCGCCTGCCAGCAGCAGGGTCGCCGTCGGCCGCTCGGCGTCGGCGAGATAGCGACGACCGATCTCGAACAGGCGTGCCGATGCCGCGCCGCGATCGAGATTGCGGCGCGCGGACGAGATGAGGCCCGGAAGAAGCGAAGGCCGCATGACCTTCATCTCTTCGCTGATCGGATTGGCGACGCGCCAGTCGGTCGGACCGAAGGCTTTGGCTTCGGCTTCGGAAATGAAGCTCCAGGTGACGGATTCGTCCAGCCCTCGAGCAGCGGCAGCGCGTCGCAGATTGCGCTCGACCATCTGCGACGGGGTCACCGTGGGTTTCGCGACTCCGGCCTTCCGAGGCAAAGGAGCGGCGATGACCTTGTCGTAGCCGGTGATCCGGGCGACTTCCTCGACCAAATCGGCGGTGCCGATGACGTCACGACGCCAGGTCGGAACCCGAACGGCGGCGCCGCTGACGAACTCGAAGCCGAGCGATTCAAGAATGTTGCGCTGGCGGTCCTCCGGAACCTCGACGCCGCCGAGGGCGAACGCGCGTTCCGCGTCGAAGCGCACGATGCGCTCCTCCACCGGCGGGGTGCCCACGTGAAGGGCCTCCGAGACCTCTCCGCCGCAGATGTCGAGAATCAGGCCGGTGAGGATGTCCAGGCCATCGCCGAGGAAGGCCGGATCGACACCGCGCTCGAACCGACTGCGGGCGTCGCTGCTGATGCCGAGCTTCTGGCCGGTTTGCGCAATCCGATCCGGGCTGAAGTAGGCGATCTCCAGCATCACGTCGGTCGTGCCTTCGGTAACGCCCGAATCCTCGCCGCCCATTATCCCGCCGATGTCGTGCACCTGCTGTTCGTCGGCGATCACCGTCATCGACGAGTCGAGCGTATATTCCTTCTCGTTGAGCGCGAGCACCTTCTCACCGTCACGCGCAGGCCGGGCGACAAGCGCTCGATCCAGCTTGGCAATGTCGTAGGCGTGCGCTGGACGACCGACGTCGAGCATCACGTAATTGGTGATGTCGACGAGCGCCGAGATCGGCCGCTGGCCCGCGCTTTTGAGGCGGCGCTGCATCCAGTCGGGCGAGGCGCCATTGCGGACACCGCGAACAGCGCGTCCGAAAAAGGCCGGGCAGCCGTCCTGGTCCTCGATGCGGATATCGATCGGCGACTTGAAGCTGCCCTCGATTTGCGGAACGGCGAGCGGCTTGAGCGTGCCGATCCCGGCCGCGGCGAGGTCGCGCGCAATGCCGCGAACGCCCATGCAGTCTTGCCGGTTAGGCGTGACGTTCACGTCGAACACGGGATCGTTGAGATCGGCATAGTCCGCGAACGCCGTCCCGACCGGGGCATCGGCGGGAAGTTCGATGATGCCGTCATGCTCTTCGCCAATCTGGAGCTCGCGCACCGAGCACATCATTCCCCGGCTCTCGACTCCGCGAATGGCAGCGATCTTCAGCGTCAAGTCGGAGCCTGGAACGTAGGCGCCCGGAGG
>DASSFK010000280.1:0-10106 GCA_035694565.1 Sphingomicrobium sp. | reverse complement strand
CTCGAGCCCCGATCGGATCAAGGCATTCAGCAATATCGTGTTCGAGGCCGGAATCTCCGCGCCGGTCCGCACCCCGCGAGGCCGGGACATCGATGCGGCCTGCGGCCAGCTGAAGACCGCGGCCGAGAAGAAGAGGCGTAGCCGCGAGGCGGCTTAGCCAGTCGGTCCAGGAGCGTTTCGGCTCTTGGTTAAATCTTTGATTACCTTTGCTTGCCTATTCGGTCTTGGGGCCGCAAAATCGCGCGATCGTGCGCCTCGTCTTGGAGTGGATGACGGTCGGCGCGGCAAGTGGGTGGCACGATGGGGGCGAGGTCGAATTCCACTGCGGTCCGAGCGGCTCCCAGCGGTCCAAGGCGCGTATCTGCATCTGTGCCACTCGTGTCGGCGATCATCCCGTGCCTCAACGAAGAGCTTACCCTCGGAATCTGTATCCAGAAGGCTGTCGACGCTTTTGAGCGCCGCGGCATCGCCGGCGAGGTGGTCGTCGGCGACAACGGCTCTACCGATCGATCGGTCGAGCTTGCGGAATCGCTGGGCGCCCGCGTCGTTCACCAGCCCATCAAGGGTTATGGAGCGGCCATCAACGCCGCAGTTGGAGCGGCACGGGGCAAGTATCTCATCATGGCGGATGCGGATGACTCCTATGACTGGAGTCAGCTCGATGCCTTTATCGACGCCCTGGAGGGTGGCGCCGAGCTTGTGATGGGCAATCGCTTTGCGGGTGGAATCGAGCCGGGGGCAATGCCGCCGCTCCATCGCTATCTCGGCAATCCGGTTCTTTCGGCTGTCGCTCGATGGTTGCACCGCTCGCCGATCGGCGATTTCCACTGCGGGATGCGCGGCTTTACCCGCGAGGCATTCCAGCGGATGGGTGCGCGCTCCCCAGGCATGGAATTCGCGTCTGAGATGGTGATCAACGCCCATCGTGCGGGGCTCGATATCCGCGAAGTGCCGATCAAGCTTTATCCCGACAAGCGGGATCGGCCGCCTCATCTGCGCTCGTTCCGCGACGGTTGGCGGCATCTGCGCCTGATCATCGCGCACGCGCCGGACACGATGTACCTGCTTCCGGGTCTGTTGCTGCTGGTGACCGGGATTTTCGGACTCACCGCTCTGGCCCAAGGGCCGGTGGTGGTCGGCGGCCACTATTTCGGGATCCACTTCGTCGCTCTGTCTGCGATGGCGACGCTGATCGGCCTTTCCGCCATCCTCCTCGGCATGCTCGCAAAGGTTGCCATAGCCATCTACCACCCGACCACCCGCGGGCGTGTCGTGCCCTGGCTCAAGCGCGGCCGACCGCTCGAATGGCTCGTTGCCGTCGGCAGCCTGCTCACGATTGCCGGCCTTGGCTCAGACGCATTGCTGGCGTTCAAATGGCTGTTCGTCGGCGGCTCGATGGAGCGCTCCGTCCACCTTGTTTTCGCGACCACGACGGCAACCGTCGCCGGGGTCGTAATGGTCCTGTCGGGCTTTGTCCTGAAGCTGCTGTTAGACAATCTCGACGGCAACCATGAGTTCTAGACGTTACGGACGCGTTGTCAGAACGAAGTCCCGGGCGTGGTGAGCACTCCGACAGACTTGTTCTCTTTGGATTTGGCAACCCCAGCGCCGCGTAACCGCGATTCGATCGCATTGTTTAGCGCCTATTATCCCGCCCAAGGCGGCGGAATTGAGCTCGTTTGTGGAGACTTGGTCAGCAGCCTCTGCCGGCTGGGAAAGAAAATAAACTGGCTCGCACTGGAAGGCGATACCACGGGCATTCACGTTGACTGTGCCGTAACGCCCTTACCAGGTACCAACGCAATCTACAGCCGATCGGGCATCCCGTTTCCTCTACCGAAGCCTCGAGCGATGCCACGAATCTGGAATGCCGTGCGAGAGTCCAGCCTGGTCATTGTTGCCGAGGCGAACTTCATTGTCAGCTGTGCGGCTTTCATTGTCGCCAAGTTTCAAAAGAAGCCAGTGCTGCTGATTGAGCACCTCGGCGCTCCATCGACAGTGTCTGCATGGGTCGCGGCCATGATGCGCGTTGCCGAGCGATTTGCTGTACGGCCGATGCTGCGATCAGCGGATGCGCTCGTGTATGTCAGTCCGGCAGTCGCGAAGCATTATTCGGGTTTGCGGACTCGTCGAGCAGCTCAAATTATCGGTCACGGCGTCGATACGGAGTTGTTTTCTCCCGCCCAGTCCAAAGAAGAGAAATTGGGGGCACGAGCGCAGCTTGGCTTGGCTGACGGACCGCCCCTTGCATGTTTCGTCGGTCGGTGCACGACGAGCAAAGGAATTGAAGTCTTCATGCGCATGGCTGAACTACGGCCCGATTGGAACTTTGTCGTCGCCGGCATGGGACCGGTCGATCCCACCTCATGCGGATTGTCAAACCTCAAGGCCCTCGGCCATGTCGATCGACCAACTCTTTCGAGACTCTACAAAGCGTCAGACGCGCTAGTATTGCCCAGTCGATCCGAGAGCTTTTCCTTGGTGGTCCGTGAAGCACTGGCAGCAGGCATTAGAGTTTTGTGTGGCGACCAGATCATTGAGACGGATCCTGCGCTCGCGCCATTCTTGCTGGTGCAGCCTGTAGATCTCGATGCGCGGGAGGTCACGGCTCGGTTGTTCGCAGCAGCGCTCGATGATCCAGCGCGTTCGTCAGCAGCTCAGGCGCGCACCTATGTGGTTGAGAATTGCTCGTGGACTCGCATTGTTGAGAAGTACGCGACATTGATCGACGAGCTTGAGGGCGGAGCCACGGCTTGAGCACACACGTTCGCACGCTTCTTGCGGCGCTTTCGTTTGCTGTTGCCGCCATTGCTGTCGCACTGTGGATTCGCATGTTCCGCGTGACGGGCAGCGATGTAGAAGCGGTGCTAGCCGGCTTGCGGTGGTGGACATTGCCGGCGATCTTCGGGCTGCTTGTAATTCACGTTGCGATGTCGGCACTGCGCTGGACGCGCATTGAGACTGCGCTCGGAGGCAACCCTCCACCCTTCCGGCGGGCTTTCTTGGCAGGAGCGCTCGCCCTCGGTCTTGGCACATTTTTGCCAGGCCCACTGGCGAACGTCGCGTGTCGCGGATTGTCGAACCGCTTTAGTGGTGAGAGCGGCATGCGCGGCGCGATCGGAGGCGGTCTGGATCAGATTGCAGATCTCGCAATCGTTATCCTGTTGGCCGTGCCAGCCGCCCTGGCATTCTCCCTTCGATCGCCAGCCGTCTATGTCATCGGAGCCCTAGTCGTATCGGGGATCGGTTGGGGGATTTCCGAGGTCCTGTCTCGCGGCGGAGGCACGCAGATCGCCAGCTATGTTTCGGTGAGGTGGCCGCCGATCGCGCCATTCTTCGTGCGCGGTCTTCTCGTTGAAATCTACGCTCTGACGTTGCTCAGGTTTTTGAATCTGACCGCGATCACACTGCTGATTTATGTTGCAAGTCGTTCCGGTACATTCGGCGCCGTGCTGGTGTCGGTTCCCCTCGTCACTTTGGCCATTTCGGTCACCATGCTTCCGGGCGCGTTCGGTTCATCGGAGTGGAGTTTTACGGGCGTACTTTCTGGATTTGGCGTCTCAAGTGCCGAGATTACTGCGTTTGTCCTCACGAACCGGCTGATACTGACCAGCTTCGGCCTGGCGCTCGGATTTATTGGTGCGCTCTGTAGCCTTCGGTCTTCCGCAACGCGAAGCCCTGTCAGTTCGGCCCCTTAGTCGCGATAACGCGGATCGCCGTGGGGCGCCGAGTTAGACGTTCGCCGAGGAGTTGGACCGGAAAGGCTGCGGCTCCAAGGAGAAGCCAAAAGAGGTTGTTTGTCCTACCAAAAATATTGGCAAATGATCTACCCATCGTCGGGACTGTGATGTTGTGGACGGACTCTATCTTTAGGCCGGCCCTTTGCATCAGCTTCACGAGGGATGTGCTAGTGAAATGCTGTCGATGATATGGCAGATACCAAGCATCCCAGAATTTCCCGAACAAGCCAGTCCAAACGCAATCGATATTCGGGACCTCGATGACAACTTTTCCGCCGTCGCGCGCATATGCGGCTATTGCTGCCAGCAACCTAGCGGGGTCGTCATCATGTTCGACGACGTGCATGGCCAGCACGGTGTCGAAGCTTCCTTTGTGAGAGCCGAGTTCTGAGGGATCAAGGTATCGCCCATCTGCGAGTTCCATCGGAGGTTCCGGATGCATGTCAGCACCCACCACCTCCGCCGAACCCTCCAACACTCTTCCGAAGACTTTAGTGAACTGACCGCTTCCGCAGCCAAAATCGAGAACCCTGCCCTTTGTACTGCCAATGTGACGCAAGAGTTTTCGGGCTTGCGATCGAAAGGCTATATCTTTGATCGTGTGCGATAGTCCCTTCGCATCGGGTTGGTAGTCTTGGCTCTCCCGGTTCTCGTACAGGAACGAAACATCGGGCAAGGGCGGCATGGAAACGCCGTGACCGCATTTCGTGCATTGCACGACCTCCACCCGACCCACCTTGCCACTGCGATCGAGGAATTCGCCGAGCGTTACAAATTCGCAAGATTCCGAATTGTCGGCGAAACACGCCATCCGAAAAGTTCCTCCAGTCGTGTTAGTTGGCACTAACTACGCGATCTTGCCAATATCATCTCGCACGGGGCAGTTGGGGAGGGCTCATTTTGCGCGGAGAAGCAACCGGTAGGCAACTGTCGGGTCTGCTTGGCTTCGAGAGGCGCAGAGTGGCCATGGTCTTGAGCGTTCTGATCGCGCTCAAAATCGTCCTTCTATTCCTGTTCGCCTGGAGCTCTAGGTTCGTCATGGACGAGTTCGTCCAGCTCGGCTGGGCAAAATATCTCAACGACGGCCTCTACGACACCATCTGGCCAGGGAAGGCAGTCGGCTATGCCGTCTTCTACAAACTCGCCCACCTAATCGGCTGGAACGCAACGTCGATACTCCTGATCGGCAGGCTTCAGACGGCGCTGGTCGGATGCGCGATCCTCGCGATGATCTACGCCTGCGCCCGCGCGCTGGGCGAAGACCGATTGCGAGCGCTAGCAATCGTCCTCGTTCTGCTTTCCTTTTCCAATTTCATCGAGCGGATATTCCGAACGATCGCCGAGCCGCTGGCTGTGTCCTTCGCGGTGGCGGCGCTGCTGGTCGTCCTGCGTAGTCGCGCGGATCGGCCCCGCACCGTCGTTCTCGCCGGAGCTCTGAGCGGTCTTTCCTTTCTTGCGACGCAGAAGGCCGTCTACTTCGACGTCGCGCTTGGTCTTGCTCTTGTCGCGGACGCGGCCCTCTCGCGGCGCTATGTCGCCGGCTTCGTGCGCGTTGCTTTACTCGTACTGGGCTGGCTCATCCCGATTGCGGCATACTGCCTTGTGTTTGGAGGCGCTGATCCGTTTCCAATTGCAAGGAGTCTCGTATTCGGGCCGGTCGAGGTTGCCTCGTCGAGCATCGCAACCGAGTATGGCGGACTGAGGCATTACGTCGCGCAGACGCTCCTGCGGAACTTCCCGGTCTATCTGTTCTGCTTTGCAGGAATGGTTTTCGAATTGGTGCGCATTCGCCAAATTGTCGGGGGACGGCGGATCGCCTTGATTTTCAGCATGATCGTGACCGCGCTCGTTTTCGCACACAACCAGCCATGGCCCTACGTCTTCATCATGGCGCTGCCGTTCATGGTTCTTTGGTCGCTGGTGCCGCTCGAGCGGCTCGCGGACAATCGCAGCTATTTGCGGCTTGCGCTGCTTGTGCTCAGCGTTGGCATCGCGATCAGTTTCATCCGCAACGTCCAGTACCTGCGGATCGACAACAACGATCAGCTGGCGCTCGTCGAGCGGGCAGAGTCGATGCTTGCGCCGAACGAAGTTTATTTTGACGGGATCGGGATGCTGCCCAATCGCCCCGAAACGAGCACGCTTTGGCTTGACAGACATTATGTCCTGAAGACGCTTCGTGAGAAGCAGGGCTCTGAGGCCTACCGGATATTCGCCGAGCATCCGCCGAAGGTCTTGCTCTGGTCCTATCGAATGGACGCAATCGAGCCTGTGGTTGGTCCGCTGATCAGCGGTGGCTACGTACAAATTGCGCCGAATCTTCGGATGGCTGGACGCCGCCTCATTCGAGGCGAACCGACATCCTTCGACGTGCCCGTGGCCGGCCGATATGTTCTGTATGACGAGGCGGGCGAACGGTTGCACGGCCAGGTCGATGTTAAGGGTGTTCGCCGTGCTTATCCGTTGCACCTCGACCGCGGGCCGACGGAAGTGGTCCTGCAATCCGGCGCAGAGCGAGCCCTGCTTCTTCCCGAGGGCTCCTACAAGGGACGGCTCAGTCGGAGGGGAGACAATCGGTCACTGTTTGAAAATGTGTACGACTAGCCGAATCCTGTCTCACGCAAGCCATTGATTGCGGGCGCGGTCCACGCGTGGCAATCGGGGGATTCCAGTCGGAGTCATTCGCAGATGTCGCTGTTAGGCCGGTTCATCGATCAAATTCTGCCCGTCGGCAGCATTACCCTGATTCAGCCCGACGGGCGGCAGGAGACGCATGGTCCGGGAGGCGGCAAGCACGTCACTGTGAGGCTTCACGACAAGCGCGCCGCGCTCGAGATTTTCCGCAATCCGCGACTGCGGTTTGGCGAGCTGTATATGGACGGCCGGCTCACCATCGAAGGCGGGACGATCCTCGATCTTCTTGAGCTGGTCGTGGGCGCAAAGCCGTGGGAGCAGGGCCGGCGCAAGGCGCTCGGCAAGGGCAAGGCTGGCAAGCTGGTGTCGCTGCTCCGCCGGAACGATGTGCGCAAATCGCGCAAGAACGTCGCCCATCACTACGATATAGGGAACGAGCTGTACGCGCTCTTCCTCGACGACGACCTGCAGTACAGCTGTGCCTACTTCACCGATCCATCGAACAGTCTGGAGCAGGCGCAGGCCGACAAGAAGGCCCACATTGCCGCCAAGCTCGATCTAAAGCGAGGCCAGCGCGTGCTGGATATCGGCTGCGGCTGGGGCGGAATGGCGATCTACCTGCACAAGGTCGCAGGCGTCGATGTACTCGGGATCACATTGTCGAAAGAGCAGTTGAAGGTCGCGCGCCGCCGCGCGGAGGAAGCCGGCGTTTCAGACCATGTGAAGTTCGAATTGATCGATTACCGAATGCTCGACGGACGCTTCGACCGGATCGTTTCGGTCGGAATGTTCGAGCATGTCGGTGCGGCTCACTATGACCAATATTATGCCAAATGCCGTGAGCTTCTGACTGACGACGGCGTGATGTTGCTGCATACGATCGGCAAGCTGGGGGGCGCTGGAACGCCTGATCCCTTCACCGATAAATGGATCTTCCCAGGCTATCACCTCCCGAGCTTGTCGCAGATGTGCTCATCGAGCGAGAAGGTGAAAATGATCGTCAGCGACGTCGAGACGCTTCGGCTCCATTATGCATACACGCTGCGTCATTGGCTCGAGCGGGCGACGAAGGCGCGGGCGAAGATCGTGAAGATGTATGACGAGCGTTTCTTTCGCATGTGGGAATTCTATCTCGCCGGCGGGATCGTGATGTTCGAGAGCGGAGCGGCCTGCAATTTCCAAGTCCAGTACGTGCGGGATCGGAGGGCACTTCCGATTACCCGCGATTACATGAACCAAGCTGAGGCGCGGTACCGAGCGATCGACGATCTGCCCGTGAAGTCGAATTCCTCACGGAAGAGGACTGTGGTTCCCGCGCCTGTGAAATAGAAGGGACCCGGCGAAACCGCCGGGCCCTTTCGCCTTTGCCCGGGTTTCTCTTAGCCGCGATGTTCGGCGCGCATGCGCTCGTGCAACTGGCGGCGCTCCTCCGAGGTGACCTGACCGTCGCGGTTGGCGTCGGCCATGTCGAAATGCTGGAGCGCAGCGGCCTGGGCCTCCTGGAGCGTCACTCGGCCGTCCTTGTTGGCATCGGCCATCTCGAACATGCGACCGCCAAAGCCGCCCATGTCGCGCATTCCGCCGTGCCTGAACCCTCGGGCGTCGGAACGTCCGTCGCCATTGCGGTCGCGCGAAGCGATCCTTTGTTCGCGCTGAGCGGCGCCGGCGTCCCATTCCGAGCGGCTCACGGCGCCGTCGCGATTCGTGTCGAGGCGCTCGAAGGTATCGTCACGCCGATCGTCACGGCGATCCTTAGCTTGTTCGGCGAATTTCGAATGGAACGCCTGCATCGCGGCATCGGCCTCGATCTTGGTGATCGAGCCGTCATGGTTGGCGTCCACCTTGGCGAAATGTTCTGCCACCTTGGCCTGGACCTCGGCTCGAGTCTGGACGCGCTCGGCGCGCGGAGCCGGCGCTGGAGCAGCAGGTGCAACCTGGGCAAGCGCCGCCGCGGACGCGAGAAGCGCCGCTACGCCGATCAGAAGCTTCTTCATTCGAATGCCTCCCTCACAGAAAGTTGAATTGGATTAACGGCTTGAAGCTGTATCGCGCTTGAATGGCCGGACGGCTCGCCAGTCGCGACCTTCCGAACTTCGTGGACAAAGCCGGTGCGTCCACTAGTAGGCACCGCTTTCGTCACAGAGGCGTCACACGAACCGGATGAGCACGTTCGCGCTGCATGCTGCCGTTGAGCCTCCGGCCACGTCTCACCGCTATTGGTGGGAGACGCGGTGGTTTGCGGCGCTGCTGATCCTGCTTTCGATCGTCCCTCTGCTTTATCCGCAGGACGCGCCGCTGGTCGACCTGTTCGGGCACATCGGGCGCTATCGGGTCCAGCTCGACGTCGGAAGTTCCCCGTGGCTTCGCCAATATTATCAGTACGACTGGGCGCCGATCGGCAACCTCGGCGTAGACGGACTCGTGCAGCTGCTTGGGCCGATCCTCGGCCTGGAACCTGCGGTGAAGCTGATCGTCCTGTCGATCCCGGCGCTGACGACCGCCGGGTTCCTGCTGGTCGCTCGCGAAGTGCACCATCGCCTGCCGCCGACCGCGATCTTCTCGCTCCTTTTGGTCTACAATCACCCGTTCGTCTTCGGGTTCGTCAATTTCGCCTTGTCGATGGCGCTGGCGTTCCTGGCCTTTGGCCTTTGGCTGCGACTTGCGAGGCAGGGACGGCTGAGGCTCCGCGCTGTGCTGTTCGTGCCGATCTCCTTCGTGATTTTCTTCGCGCACACGTTCGGCTGGGGCACTCTGGGACTGCTCGCCTTTTCGGCAGAGGCCGTCCGGCAGCATGACGAAGGGCGTGGCTGGTTCCGCTCGATCGTCAACGCGGCCGTGCACGCATCGGTGATGGCGCTGCCGGTCGTCGTCATGTTCCTGTGGCGATATGAGACCCATGGCGACATGACCCGGGCCTGGTTCTACTGGAAGCTCAAGTGGGAATGGATCTACTCCGCGGTTCGCGACCGCTGGCGCTGGTTCGACATCGCGACCGTATCGGTAATTCCAATCCTCTTCGTGTTCACGATTGCCAGCCGCAAGCTCGCCTTCTCTCGTAACCTCGCATTTTCAGCGCTCATCCTGGCGTTCAGCTTCGTGGTCCTGCCCTGGACGGTGTTCGGCTCTGCCTACGCGGACATGCGCCTCGCCCCGTACATGATCGCCTTGATTCCCCTCGCGATCCGATTCCGCGAAGATACGCACCTTCGCACGGCGCGAGCGCTCGCGATAATCGGATTGGCCTTGCTGGTGATCCGCCTTGCCGGCGTGACGTGGAGCATGGCGATCGCTGCTGACGATCAGCAGGCGAAGCTTGAGGCGCTGGACGAGCTGCCCGAGGGCGCCCGAGTCGTCTCGCTCGTTGGCCGCGATTGCAGGCGCATTTGGGCATTGCCGCGCAACAGCCATTTGCCGGGAATGATCATGGCCCGCAGGGAGGGTTTCTCGAACGATCAGTGGCAGATCGATGGGACCAACCTGATGCGGGTCACCTACATGGACGCCGGCGTATTCCGGAAAGACCCGTCGCAGATGGTGTTTCCCGATTGGTGCGCGGTCGGCAAAGGCAAAAAGCGCTGGACGGTCAACAAGGCGCTTAAAGCCATTCCGCGCGACAAATTCGACTATGTCTGGCTGATCGACATTCCCGCCTTCAATCCCGAACTGACACGCGGAATGACACTGCTCTGGAAAGGACATGGGTCGATACTCTATCGTATCGACAAATGACCG
>DASSFK010000279.1:0-2449 GCA_035694565.1 Sphingomicrobium sp. | reverse complement strand
TGGAGGTCTTCGACGTCGATCTCAGGACGGCCAGTGGCGGTCTCAGCGGGACTGTCGGGCAAGTGCTCTCCTAGCTGAAGTTGGCAATGCGTAACGTTTGGAACCCGGTTCCGGGTCCGGAAAACGGTCATGCCAGTTGGGGTCGTGCGCGCGTAAGCGGGTTGCGGAGGTCGGGTCGGGCGGCAGGCGAAGCAAATAAATCGCCGGTGCACTCCAATCCGTCCATTCCTTCGCCTGGCTGGAAGGGCGGACGAACCTTCCAAGCCAGCCCATCGCGCGCGCCGCGTGGGCCTGGCGATCATAACCGGGGCGATGAATCACCGCAATTGGGAGTGATTCCGCCAACTTGCGCCAATGCTTCCACTGATGAAATTGGGCCACACTGTCCTCGCCCATCAACCAGATGAAGCGGAAGTTCCGGTAGCGCTGCTGGATCTTGCGAACCGTATCGATCGTGTAACGGGTGTCCGAGACAGCCTCGAAATCGCTGACCCGGATCGGGGAGCGGCGGGCCGCGGCCTTGGCTGAGGCGAAACGGTCGGAAAAGGACGCCATGTCGCTCGCCCCCGCCTTGAGCGGATTTCCGGGTGAAACCAGCCACCAGACCTCGTCCAGCCCAAGCGCTTCCATCGCCGCCAGGCTGATGCGCTTGTGGCCGACGTGCGCCGGGTTGAATGAACCCCCGAGGAGGCCGATCCGCTTCATGGAACGGCAGCTAGCATGATGGCGAAAGGGCGCATAATCTCCCCGGGAGGGGGAAGCATGATGCCGGATCTCGAAGCCATCGGGGACGCGGCGACCGGTGCGGTGCTGGCGGGCGCCATCGAGCCTCGTACCGGCGCGGACGGCCATACGGACGAGAAGAACTGCCTGAACTGCGGGGCGGGGCTTGCCGGCGATTATTGCCATTCATGCGGTCAGAAAGCGCACGTCCACCGCTCCCTCGCGGCCTTCTTCCACGACCTCCTTCACGGCGTGTTCCACTTCGAGGGCAAGATCTGGAACACCCTGCCCATGCTTGCCTGGAAACCGGGTGAGCTGACCCGGAGCTACATCGACGGGAAGCGGATGCGCTACGTCTCCCCGATCGCGCTTTTCCTGTTCTGCGTGTTCCTGATGTTCGCGGTCGCAAGCGCCACCGGGCTCACCGAACTGCCGACGACTCAGATGAAGGCGGACGTCGCCAAGCAGATTGCCGACCATGAGGCGACGCTCAAGCGACAGCAGGCGGTTCGTACGGTGAGGCTGAATACCAATACGTCGACGATCGCCATCGACAACGCGATGGCTCAGACCCAGCGCGAGCTGAAGGGCCTCCGACAAATGCAGGAAAAGGGCTTTGAGGGCAGCTCGGTCGAAGTCACGGACGGGCTACCCAAATGGCTCGCTGAGAGCATCAGGCATTCGATCGAGAACCCCGAGCTGCTGCTCTACAAGCTGAAGACCAACGCCTATAAGTTCAGTTGGGCACTGATTCCCATTTCCGTGCCGTTCGTATGGTTGTTGTTCCCCTTCAGCCGACGCTTCCATCTCTACGACCACACGGTCTTCGTGACCTATTCCCTGTGCTTCATGATGCTGTTGCTGATGGCGGGGTCGCTGCTCGCTTTGGTGGCGCCCTCGATTGCGAGCCTGGCCTGGTTCATTCCCCCGATCCACATGTACCGGCACCTTCGCGGCACCTATGATCTGACCCGATGGAGCGCGATCTGGAGAGCAACGCTCCTCACGATCTTTGCCTTCATGGCGGCGATCCTGTTCCTCGTCGCGCTCGTTGGAATGGGTCTCTTCGACTAGCGCGTGCAGGGATATTTCTTCTGAAGGACGCGGAGCATCCCCTGCTTCAGGCTCATGGTCGCCCGCTCGCCGTCGGGAATTGCCTCGAGCCCGTCGATGAACTCGAAGGAGCCGAGCTGAGCCCGCGGCTTGGGTGAGCAATAGAGGATCGGCTTTCCCGCCTGCTCGGCGGCGATGCGGTCGTCGCCGATCGATCGGCCGACCGCCGTCGCTTCCGCCTTCAGGCGGTTATAGTCGGCATCGAAGAAGGCCAGCGGGCCCTTGGCCTTCAGCCGGTTGGCGCGGTCGAGGAAGTTCTGGGCCGATCCGGCGGGCGCCGCCAGCGCCGGGGCCGAGATCGCCAGAGCGAGGAAAAAAAGGATGGACTTGGGCATGAGGCGCTCCGCAGCTTGCCGCTGCAGAACGCCTCAGGCTTTGAACGGTCGCTGAACTAGGCGCCGGCAGCGGCCGGGCCGCCGATTCCGGCCGCCGGACGCTTCGCCTTGGGAATCGAGGAGCCCGCAGCCGGAATGGCCGGACCCTTCGGTCCGCCACGGTCGATTGCTCCGCCTTCCATCAGGGTCTTGATCTCGTCGCCGCTCAGAGTCTCATATTCGAGCAGCGCCTTGGCCAGAATCTCGAGCTGCTCGCGATGCTCTTCGAGAAGCTGCCG
>DASSFK010000278.1:0-3685 GCA_035694565.1 Sphingomicrobium sp. | reverse complement strand
ATCCAGAATGCGCAGAACCGCGACGCCTCGGCGATGCAGGCCAAGCTCGACGAGCTTCTTAGAGCGGTCGGGAAGGCGCGCGATCAGTTCATCGGAGTCGAGCATTTGACCGAGCGCGAGATCGAGATGATCCGCCGAGCTCTCGAGCGCGAGGCGAAGGACCCAAGCCCGAAATCGGGAAGCGCGAAGGGGACGGTCGATCGGCTGCTCGACCGATTCTAGGACAGTCCGGGGGACGATTCAGCTTGAAACGCAGGCTCTTGCCAATAAGGATTGTCCAAGGGGTGGGAGAGTGCCGGCATCTGAGGCCGGTGAGTCAGGACGACCGCGCCTTGTCGAGTCTCGATAGTATGTCCGAGCAACAGCGTTTCCAGCTGCTCATCAACTCCATCACCGACTACGCAATCTACATGCTCGACCGGGACGGCCACATCACCACGTGGAACCCGGGCGCCGAGCGGTTCAAGGGCTATACCGCCGACGAAGTCATCGGCCGGCATTTCTCCATCTTCTTCACCCCCGAGGACCGCGAAGCGAACTTCCCCGAAAAGGCCCTGGATACGGCCCTGGCCGAAGGTCGGTTCGAGGCGGAAGGCTGGCGCGTGCGAAAGGATGGCACCCGCTTCTGGGCGAACGCGGTCCTCGATCCGGTGTTCGATCCCCAAGGTGATCACGTCGGCTTCGCGAAGATCACTCGCGACGTCACCGCCAGGCGGGAGCACGACCGGGCCCTGTTCGAAAGCGAGCAGCGTTTCCGCCTGCTCGTTCAGGGCGTGCGCGATTACGCAATCTACATGCTCGACGACCAGGGCATCATCACCAATTGGAACTCGGGCGCTGAAAGCATCAAGGGCTATTCGGCCGATGAGATCGTCGGGCAGCATTTCTCGCGTTTCTACACCGACGAGGACCGGGCGCGCGGCGAGCCTCAGTTCGCGCTCGAAACCGCGATGCGCGAAGGCAAGTATGAGCGCGAGGCCTGGCGCGTGCGCAAGGACGGCACCTTGTTCTGGGCGAGCGTCGTGCTCGATCCGATCTTCGACGAGAAGGGCAAGCACGTCGGATTCGCGAAGATCACCCGTGACATCACCGAGCGGAAGAAGGCGCAGGAGGAGCTGGAGGACGCTCGAACCTCGCTCATCCAGTCGCAAAAGCTCCAGGCGCTCGGCGAGCTGACGGGCGGCATAGCCCACGACTTCAACAATTTGATGACGGTGGTCGCAGGCTCGGCGGACTTCCTCCTAAGGAAGCCCGACCTTCCCGACACCAAGCGCAAGCAATATCTCCAGGCGATCACGGAGACCGCGGATCGGGCGACGATCCTCACCAATCATCTGCTTGCCTTCGGCAGGCGGCAGCCGATCCGGCCCGAAGTCCTGGACTTGAACGTCCGCCTCGACGCCCTTGCGGAGGTCCTCGAGCGGACGCTCGGAAACAATATCCGGGTCGAACTCGACCTTTCTGCGGACCTGGGCCGTGTGGAAGTCGATGCGGTGCAGCTGGAAACCGCGATCCTCAATGCCGCGGTCAACGCCCGCGATGCGATGCCGAACGGCGGCACGCTCACGCTTTCGACGCGCGCGTTGCACGAGAATGGAGCGGCTCTTGCGGAGCTTGGAATTCGCGACTCCGGCTCGGGCATGCCGAGCGACGTCGTCGACCGCGCATTCGAGCCGTTCTTCACCACCAAGGAGGTCGGGAAGGGAACGGGCCTCGGCCTCTCCCAAATTCATGGATTCGCCGCGCAGGCGGGCGGACGCGCGGAAATCCGTTCGAAGGAAGGCGAGGGAACGACGATCAGACTGATCCTCCCGCGCACCGACAAGAAGCCCTTGGCCGTGGCCGAAAGTCAGGTCATGCCCGAGCTTCCGAGCGGACTTCGGGTCCTTCTCGTCGAGGACAACCCGCACGTCAGGGAGTTCGCGGAAGGCCTGCTTGTCGACCTCGGCTGCGAAGTCGTTTCGATGGAAACCGGCGAAGACGCACTGGAGCATCTGGGCAGCGGGGAGGTCGATCTAATCGTCACCGACGTCGTCATGCCCGGCATGAGCGGAGTCGAACTCGCCCGCCTGATCGGCAAAGCCCACCCGGACGTGCCGGTGCTTCTGGCGACCGGCTACAGCGACGAGATCGTGAAGCGCGGGTCCGAGTTCGTCGTTCTGGCGAAGCCGTTCGGGGCCGCGGACCTGAGCAAGGCGATGGCGGCCGTCCTCAACGGGGCTAGCCGGCAGCCTTCTGTTGCTGTGCGCGGCTGATCGCTTCCCTGACGATCCGGCGAGCGTCCTCCGCATCGCCCCAATTGCCGACCCGGACCCATTTTTCGGATTCCAGGTCCTTGTAGTGGGTGAAGAAGTGCTCGATCTGCTGGAGGATGATTGAGGGCAGGTCCTGGCGCTCGCCGACGTCCGAATAATAGGGGAAGGTCGTGTCGACGGGCACGCAGATCAGTTTCTCGTCGCCGCCATGCTCGTCTTCCAGGTTCAGGACTCCGATCGGGCGGGCACGAACGACGCAGCCCGGAACGAACGGCGAGCGGGCGATCACCAACGCATCGAGCGGGTCGCCGTCGGGCGAGAGCGTGTGGGGCACGAAGCCGTAATTGGCTGGGTAGCGCATCGGCGTGTGCAGAATCCGGTCCACGAACAAAGCGCCCGACTTCTTGTCGAACTCATATTTCACCGGCTCGCCGCCGACCGGCACTTCGATGACGACGTTGAGGCTCTCGGGCGGATTGTCGCCGACGGGAATCAGATCGATATTCAAGGGAGGGGCGCTCCAATTCGGAAAAGGCTGAGGCCGGCAAACAGCGCAAGCAGGCTCGCGACGACCGAGCCG
The DNA here is from genome assembly GCA_035694565.1 of Sphingomicrobium sp. Lineage (GTDB taxonomy): Bacteria > Pseudomonadota > Alphaproteobacteria > Sphingomonadales > Sphingomonadaceae > Sphingomicrobium. Next base: position 850 of record DASSFK010000278.1, on the reverse strand, counting down.
GCCATGTAAGCGGCCGCGAGCCAATACGCATGCCGCTCAAAGAGTAAAGCCGCATCGAGGCTAAACGCTGAAAAGGTTGTGAATCCTCCCAGGATTCCAGTGGTCAGGAACAGCCGCATGTGCTGCGGAATTCCGGTCCGGAAGGCGAAATAGCCGGCGAACAGGCCCATCAAGAAAGAACCGGCGATATTCACGATCAGGGTCCCGATGGGAAATCCGAAACCAAACAGCCTTGCCGAGGCGAGGTTCACGCCGTGGCGAAGCGCTCCGCCGATCCCGGCACCAAGAAAGACGATCGCATAACCCATAATCCACCCTCTGCTGCACGCATGCGCTTCAAGCAGGAGTCATCAGCATCGGGCGGTTGTTCGGGAGACCCCATTCCCGTGTTGAGCTCCTAGCAGCCCTTAGCCTCTGCGGACAAGAACGGCGCCGACCAGGACGAGCGCCGCCCCCGCCATCCGCTCGATGCTCACCGGTTGCCGAGCCAGGCCGAGCAGTCCGAAATGGTCGAGCATCAGCGCGGCGAAGATCTGTCCGGCGACTGCCGCGGTCAGCATCGTCGCGACCCCGATCCGTGGGGCCGCGAATGCGGCCATCGCAACGAAGAACGCGCCGTAGAATCCCCCGAGCCACGCGTACCAGGGCACGGTCTTGAACTCCGGAGCGAGGAGACGGCCGCCGGTGATCGCAACCATTGCGCCGAGCACGATCATCCCGACCACGAACGATATGAACGCTGCCACGACCGGCGAGCCGGAGGCCTTGCCGAGGATGGCGTTGGTCGGCGCCTGTATGGCTATGAAAATGCCCGCGATTACGGCAAGCGACAGGGGCAAGGCGGCGGCAT
>DASSFK010000277.1:0-5214 GCA_035694565.1 Sphingomicrobium sp. | reverse complement strand
TCGGCGCCCGCAATGTCGGCATAATCGTTGGTGCCCTTGAGCGCGACGTCGAAGCCGTCGACCGGGCCGGCCTGGGCGATATCGAGCGCCTTGCCCTGCGGGATCCCTTCGGCGATGTCGAACAGGACGATGTCGCCGAGCTCGCGCATGGCGGCGAGGTGAGCGAGAGTTCCACCGATCATTCCGGCGCCAATGAGGGCGATCTTCTTGCGGGCCATCAGGCTGCTGCTTTCCTTCTTTTGTTGCGAAACGCCGTGGACCGGCGCTGAAGTTGGCGGCGCTCTAGACCGACGATCGGAGTCGGGCAACCGCCCTCCGGCCGCGCCATCGCTTACCGAGCGCTAACCTATGTTGGTCAATGCTTGTTCAGCATGTTCCGGGTAGCTTGCCATTCCATGGGAAGGCTTTTTCTGGTCGCGGGCATCGCGATGCTCGTCGCGTCCGGTTCGCTCCCGGCCAAAACGGACCGTTCCGGTCGCCCTCCGGCGAACCCCGGTGCGAGCGTTTCGATTCCGCTCACCTACGCCGAAGCCTGTCCTCCGGGCCTCAAGAACAAGACTGTCCCGTGCCTTCCGCCCGGCCGGTACAAGAAGCAGTTCGAGATCGGCCAGAAGGTCCCTTCGGGCTACAAGGGCCTGATCCGCTACGACGCCCTCCCGTACGATTTGAGGATGGGATATGGCGGAGCGCTCGATCCCGATGCGCGCTACGTCTACGACCAGCACTTCATCTACCGGGTCGATCCGGCGACTTTGATCGTCCGCCAGATCCTGAGGTCACTGCCCTAGCTGAAATTATCAAGCTCGGCCGAGTTGAGCGCGCGGTCGTCGACCGCGTCGAGATCGCCGGGCGCCTGGTTCAGGAGATCGGCCGCATCATCGAGCTGACGGCTTTCCTGCGCCGTCGGGGTCTCGGGGTTGCGCTCGCAGGCGGCGAGCAGGCTGAGGGCGAGGACCAGGGGAGCGAGCTTCATGAGCCGCTCAAAGGCCGGTTCCGGCCGAAAGTCAAAAAAAGTAAAGGGCCGCACGGCAAGCCGCGCGACCCCCTCCCAAACTCGAAAGGAACGCTTAGTGAGTGGCGTTCTCGGCAGCGTTGCCGACGGTGTCGGCAGCGTTGTCGACGGCATTGCCGGCGTTCTCGATGGCATTGCCAGCCGCGTCGAGCGCGTTGTCGGCAGCATTGCCGGCGTCGACGGTCGCCGCATTGACGTCCTCGACGGCCGAATTCTCGACGTTCGCTTCGTTGCCCGCGGTGTTCTCCTCGGTCTTGGCTTGGCACGCAGCCAGGCCGAGCGCGAGGACCGCAACGGTCACTGCAACTTTCTTCATGATCGTTCCACTCCCTCAAATGGGCCCTTAGCCGGACCCTGGCTCGGCCAGTCGCTGAAATCACTCAGGCCAGCGCGGGCCATTACAGGGGCGTTACAGGGCGCGCAATCGGCATTTGTTGCCCTTTCGAGCCTTTGCCCCCGGCGTATTCATTGACATATAAAGTTTTCTTTATATCACCAAAGCCAATGGACGCGCTTCCCCTCGCAGAGCTGTTGCAGGCCCTCGCCGACCCCACCCGGCTGAGGATTCTGGCGCTTTTGCGCCGGATGGAGCTGTCGGTCGGCGAGCTTGCGATCATCCTCGACCAGAGCCAGCCCCGGGTGTCCCGTCACGTCCGGATCCTTGCCGACGGCGCGATCATCGACCGCCGCCGCGAGGGAAGCTGGGTGTTCCTGACGATTGCTCCGCAAGACCGCACCGAGGCGATGTTCGCCTTGATCGACGCCTGGGCCTGCGTGGAAAGCGACGAGACCTTCAAGGCCGACGCCTCGAGGCTCGACCGGATCCGCGCCGACCGCGCGGAAGCCGCCGGCCGTTATTTCGGCACGCACGCCGATACCTGGGATTCGATCCGGTCGCTCCACGTCGCCGAAAGCGAGGTCGAAGAGGCGATCGCCCGAGCGCTCGGCGACCAGCCGCTCGGCCGCCTCGTCGACATCGGCACCGGCACCGGCCGGATGATCGAGCTGTTCGGCAATTCGGCGATCCTGTCGATCGGCATTGACCGCTCGTCCGAAATGCTTCGCCTGGCGCGGGTGAAGCTCGAGGCCGCGGGCATCCCGTCGAGCCTTCGCCAGGGCGACATGTACGCGCTTCCGATCGACGATGGCTGCGCCGACACGGTGATCATCCACCAGGTGCTTCATTATGCCCACTCGCCGGCTTCGGCGATCGACGAGGCCGCCCGGGTGCTTGCGCCGGGAGGACGCCTCCTCATCGTCGATTTCGCGGCCCACGAGCGCGAGGAGCTGAGGGCGACCGATGCCCATATCCGCCTCGGCTTCGACGACGAGACGATGGCCGGCTGGTTCAGGGCCGCGGGCGTCCTGGTCGACCATGTCGAGCATCTCGAGGGCGGCGAGCTGACCGTCACCGTCTGGCGCGGCGAAAAGTCCGGCGTCCGCCAGCGCCAGCGGAGGGCCGCATGAACCGTCTCGACGGGCTTGCCTCCCGCTCTCCCTTGTTCGCCGAGGCACGGGGCGACATCGAGGTGAGCTTCGAATTCTTCCCGCCCAAGACGGAGAAGATGGCCCAGACCCTGTGGGAATCGGTCAAGACCCTGGAGCCGCTCCAGCCCCGCTTCGTCTCGGTGACCTATGGGGCGGGCGGGTCGACCCGCGAGCGCACCCACCAGACCGTCGAGCGCATCCTCACCGAAACCTCGCTGACTCCGGCGGCGCACCTCACCTGCGTCGCGGCAAGCAGGAGCGAGATCGACGAGATCGCCCGCGACTATTGGCAGCTTGGAGTGCGCAACATCGTCGCTCTTCGCGGGGATCCGCCCGAGGCGGGGACGAAGTACAAGCCGCACCCCGAGGGGTATCGCGACGCCTGCGAGCTGGTGTCGGGATTAAGGAAGGTCGCTCCGTTCGACATCTCGGTCGCCGCCTATCCCGAGATCCATCCGGATTCGAAGGACCGCGGCTTCGACCTCGAGAATTTGCGCAGGAAGGTCGATGCCGGCGCCGACCGGGCGATCACCCAGTTCTTCTTCTCGGCCGACTGCTTCTTCCGCTTCCGCGACGAGGCGGCGGCGGCGGGCATCGACGCCGAGATCGTCCCCGGCATCCTGCCGGTCTCGAACGTCGCCACGACCCGCCGCTTCGCCGCCACTTGCGGAGCCGCGATCCCGAAATGGCTCGACGATCTGTTCGAAGGCCTCGATGACCTTCCGGCCGCTCGCCAGCTCATCGCCGCCACCGTCGCCGCCGAGCTTTGCGGGCAGCTCTACGCGGGCGGCGTCCGCCACTTCCACTTCTACACCCTGAACCGGGCGGAGCTGTCCTACGCGATCTGCCATCTGCTCGGCGTGAGGGCCCAGGGGACCACAGCATCATGAGCGCTTCCCAATCCCTTCGCCTGGAAGCCGCCAGGCGAATCCTGATCAAGGACGGTCCCTACGGCACCGGCATCCAGGACGAGAAACTGTCGGCCGATGCCTATTGCGCCGGGCTCGACCTTCTGAAGGACCAGAAGGGCAACAACGACCTTCTCAACATCACCCAGCCCGAGGTCGTCCGCTCGATCTGCGAGCGGTTCGCCGAGGCGGGCGCCGAAATCCTCGCCACCAACACGTTCAACGCGAACCGGATCAGCCAGGCCGATTACGGGGCCGAGCATCTGGTCGGAGAGATCAACCGGGCCTCGGCCCGACTGATCCGCGAGGTCGCCGACCGCTACACGGCGACCGACGGCAAGCCGCGCTGGGTTGCAGGAGCGCTCGGCCCCACCAACAAGACCCTGTCGCTGTCGCCGGACGTCAACGACCCCGCCTATCGCGAGGTCGACTTCGACACGGTGAAGGACGTCTATCGCGAGCAAATCGACGCGCTCGTCGAAGGCGGCGTCGACTTCGTCCTCGTCGAGACGGTGTTCGACACGCTCAACGCCAAGGCGGCGATCATGGCGACGCTCGAAGCCGGGCAGGCGCTCGGCCGCGAGCTGCCGCTGATGGTGTCGATGACCCTCACCGATCTTTCCGGCCGCAACCTCTCCGGTCACACGGTCGAGGCGTTCTGGGCGACCGTGCGCCATGCGCGGCCGGTCACGATCGGCCTCAACTGCTCGTTCGGAGCGTCGCAGCTTCGTCCGCACCTCGTTGCTCTCAACGGCCTCGCCGACACGTTGATCATGGCCTATCCGAACGCCGGCCTTCCCAATGAGCTCGGCGAATATGACGAAGCGGCCGCCGAGACCGCCGCCCAGGTGAGCGAATGGTTCGACGCCGGCCTCGTCAACATCGTCGGCGGCTGCTGCGGGACGACGCCCGAGCACATCGCCGCGATCGCGCTGGCTTCGCGAGGCCGGGCGCCGCGGCAGGTGCCGACGGCTGCCCGCCAGACCCTCCTCGCCGGACTGGAACCGATGGTGATTGCTGCCTGACATGGAAGTTTCGAAAGTCGATCAGGCAGGCGCGGGCGCGCGCTTCGTCAACGTGGGTGAGCGCACCAACGTAACCGGTTCCGCCAGGTTCAAGAAGCTGGTCCTCGCTGGCGACTATGACGCGGCGGTCGACGTCGCTCGCGACCAGGTCGAGAACGGCGCCCAGATCATCGACGTCAACATGGACGAGGCCCTGCTCGATTCCGAGCAGGCGATGACCATTTTCCTCAAGCGCATCGCCGCCGAGCCGGACATCGCCCGGGTGCCGGTGATGATCGACAGCTCCAAGTGGAGCGTGATCGAGGCCGGCCTCAAATGCGTGTCGGGCAAGCCGATCGTCAATTCGATCAGCATGAAGGAAGGCGAAGGCCCCTTCCTCGAGCTCGCCCGCAAGTGCCGCGCCTACGGCGCCGCCGTCGTGGTCATGGCCTTCGACGAGATCGGCCAGGCCGACACCGCCGCGCGCAAGGTCGAGATCTGCGAGCGCGCCTACAAGCTGCTCACCGCCGACGGGTTCGAGCCGCAGGACATCATCTTCGACCCCAACATCTTCGCCATCGCGACCGGAATCGACGAGCACCGGCGCTACGCGATCGACTTCATCGAGGCGGCGGGCGAGATCCGCCGGCGCTGTCCCGGAGTGCATATCTCGGGCGGGCTTTCGAACCTCAGTTTCTCGTTCCGCGGCAACGAGCCCGTCCGCCGCGCGATGCACAGCGTCTTCCTCTACCACGCCATTCCGGCGGGCATGGACATGGGCATCGTCAACGCCGGCCAGCTC